>NZ_BAAADJ010000005.1 GCF_039522365.1 Bacillus carboniphilus
CCAAATACAGTATAGAGGAAGGTTATTTGGCATGTTCAATTTTAGTATATCACGTTGTTTTTAATCTTTTTATTGAAAAATGTTGACAAACTATTAGCTGGTTTATCCAAAGTTAGACACCCGTTATCCGAAGTTAGACACCCATTATCCGAAGTTAGACACCCGTTATCCGAAGTTAGACACCCGTTATCCGAAGTTAGACACCCGTTATCCGAAGTTAGACACCCGTTATCCGAAGTTAGACACCCGTTATCCGAAATTAGACCCCTGTTATCCGAAGTTAGACACCCGTTATCCGAAGTTAGACACCCGTTATCCGGAGTTAGACACCCGTTATCCTCACTAAAAGAAATAATGAATTACCTATGCAAGCCGAATTTATTATATTGATTTATCAATGAAGCCAAATTATACGTTCTATTTCTATTGGACCCTTGTTTCTCTAAACCTAAAGTAATTAAATGATGTCTTACAGTATCACTAGATTCAAGTCTTAAAAATTCACGGCATTGCAGATTAGTAATAAATGGTGAAATAAGATAGTAGTGATCCAGGAGGGCATCTATATGTGCAGTATGAGAGCGAAGGTGACAATCGGGGCATTCCCAAGCTCTATTTTTCCAATCCATAATTGTTGTAGAACAGGCAGGGCAGAATACCCCTTTAATTAAGTCTAATTCGTTATAGGAATAGTACTTCTTTACATTGAATTCTAGTGGAGTATCTTCTTTTAGTAGCTGTTTAGTTAGTTTATTCAATTCTTTATTGGTTAATTTGGGCTCTACATATTCCCGTTCTAATTTATATATTTTCTCAAGCAATACTTCAGAGTTGCATATTTTTTTAATCACTTCAGTAAGATCATCTGGGATTTCAATGATAGTTTCATCATTACTATTTACGAAAAAATATTCAATAGGGATAAGAGGGAATTGATGAAGTGTTAGCCACTGGCGAAGTTGAGTGCGATGACGTTTTGCTTGATGTATGGGGTTCGTTATTCTTTTTTTCTCACCTTTGTATACTTGAATTAGCTGATCAAGATTTCTATCAAACCTTAATATGCCCCTGACATTTTTTATTTCTAAAGGAAGAAGAAAATATTGACATATCAAAAGTGAATCAATTTGATAAAAATATTTTTTCCTTTGCAACCTTAAATCCGGAATAATTCTAAACTTGTCTCCTGGTAAAAAATCTAAGTAATAATCAACGTTCTTCTCTCCTTTGTAGCCGGCCTTTCCTTTAGATATTTCAAAGGCCAATGTTTGTTGAAGAGGATGCCTTGGCAATAACCTTTTACTTAACCTTTCTTCAATCATGGTTCTAACTGGAAATGGGCGTTTTTTAACAAAAATTATCATCATCTCCTTAAAATTCTTTGCTTAATTATTCAATTTCCAATGATATATCCCCTTCTTTTTTATTTACTAACAGAAAAAAATATTAATTTTACATTTTGTCTGAACTCATACTAGTTAACCGAAGTTAGTCACCTTTTTTTCCGGGAGTTAGTCACGCGTTATCCGAAGTCGCACTCCCTTTATCCGAAGTCAGACACCCTTTATCCGAAGTCGCACTCCCTTTATCCGAAGTCGTACACCCTTTATCCGAAGTCGTACACCCTTTATCCGAAGTCAGACACGCGTTATCCGAAGTCGCACTCCCTTTATCCGAAGTCCCACACCCTTTATCCGAAGTCGTACACCCTTTATCCGAAGTCGTACACCCTTTATCCGAAGTCGCACTCCCTTTATCCGAAGTCGCACTCCCTTTATCCGAAGTCCCACACCCTTTATCCGAAGTCGTACACCCTTTATCCGAAGTCGCACACCCTTTACCCGAACTCGTTACATCCAATGTCCAAAATCACAAAAAAAGAGACCCAAACCGGGTCCCCCAAATAAAATTATCTTAAGTTATAAAAAGTTTTCGCACCCAAATACTGCGCAGTCTCATCCAACGTATCTTCAATACGTAGCAATTGGTTGTACTTCGCCACACGGTCTGTACGAGATGGCGCACCTGTTTTGATTTGACCAGCGTTAGTTGCTACGGCAATGTCTGCAATCGTGCTGTCTTCTGTTTCACCAGAACGGTGAGAGATAACAGCAGTGTAGCCTGCACGCTTCGCCATTTCGATTGCATCAAACGTTTCAGTTAATGTACCGATTTGGTTTACTTTAATAAGGATTGAGTTACCGATTCCTTGTTCAATACCTTGAGACAACTTCTTCGTGTTTGTAACAAACAAATCATCTCCCACTAGCTGAACACGGTCACCAAGTCGTTCCGTTAGTAGCTTAAATCCATCCCAGTCATTTTCATCAAGACCATCTTCAATTGAAACGATTGGATATTTGGATACAAGCTCTTCATACCAATCAACCATTTCTGCAGAGGTACGAACTACACCTTCTCCAGAAAGATGATATTTACCATCTTCTTTTTTATAAATTTCAGAAGCCGCTACGTCCATTGCAAGCTTAATTTGCTCACCTGGTTTGTAACCTGCTTTTTCAATAGCTTCCATGATTGTTTGAAGGGCTTCTTCGTTCGATTTAAGGTTAGGAGCAAATCCACCTTCATCTCCAACAGCAGTGTTCAAGCCTTTTTCCTTCAATACAGATTTTAAGCTGTGGAAAATTTCAGCTCCCATACGAAGTGCTTCACGGAAGTTTTCTGCACCAACAGGCATAACCATGAATTCTTGGATATCCACGTTGTTATCCGCATGTTCTCCACCGTTTAAGATGTTCATCATTGGAACAGGAAGTTGCTTCGCATTGACTCCACCTAAGTATTGGTAAAGTTCCACACCTAAGTATTCAGCAGCAGCACGAGCTACAGCCATAGACACACCTAGGATTGCATTGGCACCTAATTTTGCTTTATTTTCAGTTCCATCAAGTTCAATCAAAGCTTTATCGATTGCTACTTGATTTAATACATTGAATCCTTCAAGTTCAGGTGCAATGACTTCGTTTACGTTTTGAACCGCTTGAAGAACACCTTTTCCTAAATAGCGACCTTTGTCACCATCACGAAGTTCTACTGCTTCGTACTCACCAGTTGAAGCTCCACTTGGTACTAGCGCGCGGCCGAAAGCTCCAGAGTCAGTGTAAACTTCTACTTCTACAGTTGGGTTCCCACGAGAGTCTAGTACTTCACGAGCATAAATATCAGCAATAAATGGCATATTATTTCTCTCCTTATTTTTGAATTAAAGTTTTCCCAGTCATTTCACTAGGTTGTTTCACTTGTAGTAAATCTAGCATAGTTGGGGCTAAATCTCCTAATATTCCTCCGTCACGGAGCCTCAAATCTTTCTTTGTCACAATAACCGGCACAAGATTTGTCGTATGTGCGGTCATCGGAGTTCCTTCAGGAGTGATGACTTCATCTGCATTTCCATGGTCAGCCGTAATAATGGCTGTACCACCCTTACTAGTGATCAAATCAACGATTCTCCCTAAGCACTCATCCACTGTTTCAACGGCTTTAATAGTAGGTTCCAGCATTCCAGAGTGTCCTACCATATCAGGGTTGGCAAAGTTTAGGATAATCGCATCAAATTTATCTTGATTGATTTCATTGATCAGAGCATCCGTTACTTCATAGGCACTCATCTCTGGTTGCAAGTCATAGGTTGCCACCTTTGGACTGTTAATTAATATTCGTTCTTCACCAGGAAATTCTTGCTCACGCCCGCCACTCATAAAGAAGGTTACGTGAGGATACTTCTCAGTTTCGGCAATTCTCAATTGAGTAAGGTTATTTTGAGATAAAACTTCCCCTAACGTGTTATCCATTCCTACAGGTTTAAAGGCTACATAACCATCCACCGTCTCACTAAAGTGAGTTAAACATACAAAGTATAAATTTTCTGGATGCTGCTCGCCTCTCTCAAAGGAACGGAAATCTTTGTTCGTAAAGGTATTGGAAATCTGGATGGCACGGTCAGGTCGGAAGTTATAGAAAATAACAGCATCATCATCCTGAATCGTAGCAACCGGCTCTCCATTTTCTTTGGTAATAACAGACGGCAATACGAACTCATCGTAGATACCATTGGAATAGGAGTCCTCGACACAGTCCATTGCACTGCTATAGGAAGGACCTTCACCATACACCATGGAACGGTATGATTTCTCAACACGCTCCCAGCGTTTGTCACGGTCCATGGAATAGTAGCGGCCAGAAATCGTTGCAAATTCGCCAACACCGTATTCCTTCATTTTTTCCTCAGTTTGTTTGATAAACGTTTTGGCTGTTTGTGGACCAACATCTCGTCCATCCAGGAAGCCGTGAATGTATACATTCTTTACGCCTTCTTTTGCAGCTAAACGAAGTAGAGCAAATAAGTGGTCAATATGGCTATGTACTCCACCATTCGATAGGAGCCCAAATAAATGAAGGTTAGAGCCTTTTTCCTTGACGTGTTTCATTGCCCCATGGAAGGTATCATTTTCAGCAAATTCGCCTTCACGAATGGCAATGTTCACTCGAGTTAAACTTTGATACACGATACGACCTGCACCAATGTTTAAATGTCCTACCTCAGAGTTCCCCATTTGTCCTTCAGGTAAACCAACTGCTTCCCCGCTGGCTTTCAAAGTACTATTCGGAAACTCTTTCCAATATCGATCAAAGTTTGGCTTATTCGCCTGCGCCACTGCATTTCCTTGTGTTTCATCACGTAGTCCAAAACCATCCAAAATGATTAAGGCTACTGGTGCTGTTTTACTCATTAGAACCTTCCTCCAATAGCTGTAAGAAAGACTGAGGTTCTAAGCTAGCTCCCCCAACTAATGCGCCATCAATATCAGATTGGTTCAGTAGTTCCTTAATATTAGCTGGCTTCACACTTCCGCCGTATTGAATACGTACTTCATTCGCCACGTCTTGAGAATACTCTGCTGCAATGGTTTGACGAATGTGTGCACACACTTCATTGGCATCTTCTGAAGTAGCGGTTTTACCCGTTCCGATAGCCCAGATTGGCTCGTATGCTACTACAGCTGTTTTAACTTGCTCAGGTGAAAGTCCAGTTAATGCTTTTTTCACTTGAGATGCCACATGATCTTTCGTTTCACCATTTTCACGTTGTTCTAACGTTTCACCAACACAAATAATAGGAACAAGGTTATGTTTATAAGCAGATAGAACCTTTTTATTGACTGTTTCGTCTGTTTCATTAAAAAGCTCACGGCGTTCAGAGTGACCAATAATCACATAGTCAACACCTAAGTCTTTGAGAGCTACAGGGCTAATTTCCCCTGTAAAAGCACCTTGGTCTTCAAAGTGCATATTTTGCGCTCCTACTTTCACATCATAATCTTTCGATAGTTCAACGAGTCTTTCTAAAAATAGAGCAGGTGCACATACCACTGAATCAACAACATCAGAACTAGGTACAAGTCTTTTAACTTCCTCTAGAAATGACTTTGCCTCAGGTAAGGTTTTATGCATTTTCCAGTTTCCTGCAATGATCGGCTTACGCATGATGAATCATCCTTCCCTATTTATCAGTAAGGGCTACAACTCCTGGTAGCTCTTTTCCTTCCATAAACTCTAGTGATGCTCCGCCACCTGTAGAGATATGAGACATCTCATCAGCAAGGTTGAATTTTTCAACGGCTGCAGCAGAGTCTCCGCCACCTATGATGGTTGTTGTTTCTTTCGCTTCAGCTAGAGCTTGAGCAACTGCCTTCGTACCATTTGCAAAAAGGTCAATTTCAAATACGCCCATTGGTCCGTTCCAAATCACTAATTTTGATTCCTTTACCACATTTGTGTAAAGTTCGCGAGTTTTGGGTCCAATATCTAGCGCTTCCCAATCAGATGGAATGTCTTCAATAGAAACCTCTTGTGTATTAGCCTCGTTTGAAAAATCGTCTGCCACTAGAACATCAACCGGAAGAACAAAGTTAACTCCATTCTTTTCGGCTTTTTCCATAAAGGATTTAGCCAAATCAATTTTATCTTCTTCAAGTAATGATTTTCCGATTTCATAGCCTTTTGCTTTGATGAAAGTATAAGCTAATCCGCCACCAATGATCAGGTTATCTACTTTTTCTAATAGATTTTCAATCACACCAATTTTGTCTTTAACTTTTGCTCCACCAATAATGGCTGTGAAAGGTCTTTCTGGATTTTCTAATGCTTTACCTAGTACATCCAGTTCTTTTTCCATTAAGAAACCAGCAACAGCCGGTAGGTGATGAGCAATCCCTTCTGTTGAAGCATGAGCTCTGTGGGCTGCACCGAAAGCATCATTGACATATATATCTGCCAGGTCAGCGAAACCTTTTGCTAACTCTGGGTCATTCTTTTCTTCACCTTTTTCAAAACGAACATTTTCTAGTAAAAGAACATCACCGTTATTCATTTGTTCTATGTATTCTTTTACAGTGTCGCCACGAACCTCATCAGATTTTGCAACTTCTTTACCTAGTAAATTTGATAGATGGGCCGCAACCGGAGATAATCGAAGTTCTTCTACTACCTCACCTTTAGGACGACCTAAATGACTGGCCAGAATGACTTTTGCACCCTGTTCAACTAAATATTGAATAGTAGGAAGGGCAGCGCGAATTCTAGTATCATCCGTAATATTCCCATCCTTCAAAGGCACATTAAAATCGACCCGACAAAACACACGTTGACCATTCACGTCCACGTCTTTCAAAGTCTTCTTGTTCATAGGGGAACCTCCTCAAAGAAAAAATTCGTTATGTAGCCACCTATATTGTAACTCAATGTTCCCAAAAAGATTGCGCCTTTTCGGAATTTTTTTCACAAGGGAAAAAGGAGCGAGGGGACCAGACCCCCGCTCCCCTCTCAAAGCTTGTATATCTTATAGTCCTTGCTTACCAATGTAATCAGCTAGGTCTACAACACGGCTTGAATAGCCTGTTTCGTTGTCATACCAAGAAAGAACTTTTACCATATTATCTTCTAATACCATAGTAGAAAGAGCATCAATAGTAGATGAAGCTGTGTTACCATTGTAGTCTCTAGATACTAGTGGCTCATCAGAGTAAGCTAAAATGCCTTTTAACTCACCTTCAGCTGCTTCCTTCAATGCTGCATTCACATCTTCAGCTGTAACAGTTTTATCTAATTCTGCTACAAGGTCAACTACAGATACGTTTGGTGTTGGAACACGCATTGCCATACCATTTAATTTACCTTTTAGTTCTGGTAATACAAGAGCAACAGCTTTTGCAGCACCAGTAGTTGTTGGAATGATAGATTCAGCTGCCGCACGAGCACGACGGTAATCTTTATGTGGTAAATCAAGAATTTGTTGGTCATTTGTATACGCGTGTACAGTTGTCATCATTCCACGCTTGATTCCGAACTTATCGTTTAGAACTTTAGCAAATGGAGCTAGACAGTTTGTTGTACAAGATGCATTAGAAATGACATGGTGATTTGCTGCATCGTATTTATCTTCGTTAACACCCATTACGATTGTGATATCTTCTTCATTAGCTGGAGCAGAGATAATAACCTTTTTCGCTCCTGCTTCTAAGTGTTTCGCTGCGTCTGCACGCTTTGTAAAACGACCAGTAGATTCAACAACCACTTCTACTCCTAGGTCTCCCCAACCAAGTTGAGCTGGATCACGTTCAGCTAATACTTTAATTTTTTGTCCGCCAACTACAAGATAGTCTCCATCTACAGATACAGTCTCATTAAGCGTACCGTGCACAGAGTCATATTGTAGTAAGTGAGCAAGCATGTTAGCATCTGTTAAATCGTTAACTGCTACTACTTCTACATTGGGGTTATTAAGCGCCGCACGAAATACATTACGTCCAATACGTCCAAATCCGTTAATTCCTAATTTTACTGTCATGTATAGTTCCTCCTTAAATTAAAAAAGCAGAGTAAATTATTTATATAAGGGGTGCAAAGAGACCCTTATTTGCTTAGAATTTCTAGAGCTCCATGGCACAAGCTTCATCTGTAATTAAAATAGTCGATGCTGGGGCTTGATTCATATATGCTCGAATTGCCTTTGCTTTTGATGCTCCACCGGCTACCGCTATAACGTAAGGAATCTGTTCTAAATCCTCGAGCTGCAATCCAATCGTTTGTACTCGATGAACGACTTCACCTTGTTCATTAAAATAGTATCCGAATGCCTCACCAACAGCATTCCCATTTAAAACTTTCTTAAAATCCTCTTCGGATGTTTTCCTTCTTTTGGCCATCGTCACTGCATCACCAATCCCATGAAGAACCATATGAGCTGATTTGATGAGTGATAAAATCTCACTTACCTGTGGTTCTTGTACCATTTTTTCATATACTTCCGGGCTCAATTGATCCGGAACATACAGCACTTTGTGTTTCGCCTGTGCTTTCTGTGCCATGGTTGAACAGATGGTGTTTGCTTGATTTTGAATCTCTTCACCTATTCCACCTCGAGCTGGAACAAAGAGAACCTCTTTATTTGTGAACTCTGGTGTTAGCATTTCAGCTACTTTAGCCATGGTGGTTCCACCAGTAACAGCTATGATATTTTTTCCAACCAGGTGGTTTTTCATGCAAATCGCACAGCTTCTCCCCAATTCATTTTTTACCCAAGGAGACTCTTCACTATTTCCGGGCACGATAATAATATCTTGTATGTTCCATCGTTGCATGAGCTTTTGTTTTAACCGATCAATTCCTAAGACTTCATCCATCATATTATTCAAACCTTCAAGAAGCTCAATACCGATTGGTGTAATGAACATTCCAGCTGTGGTTATTTGGATCAAATCCTGTTTCTTCAGTAATTCTACCTCTGAACGGAGGACTCGTTCGGTTAGTCCTAAACTTTGGGAAAGACTTCTTCTGCCAACAGGCTGCATCTGGTGTATGTACTTCATAATGTGATATCTACGTTGAAGTGTTGGCATCAAGTCAGGCAAAAGCTTTTGCATAGAGTGGAGCTGATTCGTCAAATGGCTCACCTCTTCATTGGGTGTGGTCAAAAAATGTCCCGCATAGACATATTATGTCCCACTTGCTGCAAAAAAAATACCCCTGATTTGTTTTCATTGTATCAAGGGTAACATATGAATTCAACTAAAATGACTCAAATTATTGCTGTAATCGCTTTCTTACCTCATCAAAGTCGATAATTCCTTCGCTGACCTCTTCCCCATCTATAGTGACAACTGGAATTCGAATTCCGTACTTTTCCGTTAATTGGTCATCAGTGTCGATGTCTACTTCGACTAATTGGAATGGGAAATGTTCCTGGAGTAACTCCAACATCACTTTTGCTTCTTTACAAATGGAGCATTTATATCGTGTATAAAAATGGACAGTTTTCACTAGTGCGTTCCCTTCTTTTTACCGGTATTGTTTTCTTTTACTAGAGGGTAAAATCCCCAATTGGTCGCGATATTTTGCAATGGTTCGCCGCGATACTTTTATATATTGTTGGTGTAATAGGTCTACAATTTGTTGATCGGATAGAGGCTTTAGCTTATCCTCAGTCTCGATAAGTTTTAGAAGAGCTTGCTTTACCTGCTCTGTACTTTGGTCTTCCTGCGGATTGCCGACCGCAGCAGAAAATAATGATTTTAGTGGAAAGGTTCCATGGTTAGTTTGAAAGAACTTCCCTCTCACCGCTCGACTTACAGTAGATTCATGAATGTGTAGCTCGTCAGCCACTTCCCGCATAGATAAGGGGCGAATAAAAGCTGGTCCACGTTCAAAAAACGCCTCTTGTCTTGCAACCATTGTAGTCATGATTCTTTCCAGTGTCCACTTTCTAGACTTTAAGCTTTTCTTTAGCCAGTTGTATTCTCCCGTGCAATGCTTTAAATATTCCTGAACCGAAGCATCTGAATGCTGTGCAAATGTGCGGTAGTAATCGCTATGGTATTGAACGTTTGGAATGTGGTCCTGCACCAGCTGTATTTGCCATTTCCCATCTTTTTTCCAAACAAGAAAATCAGGAATGATGTAAGGAGATTCCTCTTTTTTAAATCGTAGGCCTGGTCGCGGATGTAAGGTTTGAATATTATCCGCTAGATTTTGAATCTCCTGTAGTGGAATGTTTAATTCTTTTTCAATTTGTTTCCATTTCTTATTAGCGAAGGAATCAAAATAGAATTCGATAATTACAGTGTCTTGTTCGGAGAAATGGTTTCGCTTCATTTGGATCATGAGACATTCTTGAAGACTTCTCGCCCCAACTCCATTTGGTTCCAACGCTTGTAAGACAGAGACACAATAATCCCATTCCGACTCGGTCATATTTGGGTATTGATTTTTCATATCTTCGTATTGAATCGTTAAATAACCGTTATCATCAAGACTGTCTATTAGATAGTGAATTTTCTGTTTCGTGGATTGTGATACATTCAGAAGTACTAATTGCTTTAAAAGGTGTTCGGAAAGCGACTCTTCCTTGTGACCCAACTGTTCAATCCAATTGGAGTTCGAGTCTTTTTTGACCCTGTTGGACTTCCTGGTAGTAGTATAGGATGGGGGCGTAAGCTGAATAAGTGGGTTATCAAGAGTTTTTTCTTCTAAAAATGAAATCAACTCCTGAGAGGAATATTGAAGTAGAGCAATAGCCTGTTGTAATTCTTGGGTCATCGACAATTTGACTGACTGCTTCTGAACAAGACTTACCTTTGGTTCCATCGTTCACCCTCCTCTTCTCCTATTTTACATGATGAGAGTGAAAGCGTATACATGGAATAGTTGGAATAAAGAACGGGACTGAAAGTTATTCAGTCCCGGTTGATAACCATTACTATTATTCAGCAAACCACTCTTCACGCAAGATTCCCATTTTTACAGAGTCATAATATTCGCCGTTATAAAGACGAGCTTTTCTAATTCTAGCCTCTTCCTTCATACCTAGCTTTTCTCCGACCTTGATCATTCTATGGTTTCCAGACCAGGTTGTGTATCCGATTCTAGGGATTTGAGGGTGCGCTTCAAACAAGTAATCGACCCAGAGTTTGATCGCTTCCGTTCCGTAGCCACCGCTCCAATATTCAGGTAAAAAGATTACAATACCGACTTCCATCCAGTTTGATGGTTGGTGTTCCCAGTAGAAAGTCACCGTACCTATTGTTTTTCCATCTGCCACAATCAATCTCTGGGAATCTAGTCCTGCTTCTATTCTTTTAGTCATAGATTCTTTGTACGTTTCAAAATCTACTTTTTTCAATGGGAAGTATGGGGCATCCCACTTTTTAAACTCGGGTTCATCCTCACCGTAGATGAGTGTCCATAGTGTTTGTAAGTCCTGCTTTTGTACAGGTTTAAGCTCTATTTTGTTTCCTTTTAATGTTGATAATGTCTCTTTCAATTATGTCATCTCCGTTATTTAAAAGATTTTTTATATGAAGTGAATGTTGGTTTTGGTTGTTTTTCATTTTTACCGCCTCCTAAATTATTCTTAATAATCTATTCGGTATGGTCTTAATAAATCCTGCTTCACCCTTTTAGGGTTTCGAACTCCCTATTTGTTTCCGTTTAACATTTAAACCGTTCTTTATAATTAAAAAAAGAAGAGTGCCCCACTCGCCATAATTAGCGATGGGACACTCTTTCGTAAGTCTTATTACGCCCTCGGAGGGAATCGAACCCCCATTTCAAGAACCGGAATCTTGCGTGCTATCCGTTGCACCACGAGGGCAAAATAGGATCACTCAGATAAGAGTGACAGATTCAATTATATTGAAAAGATGGAGATTTTTCAACTATAGAATTCATACTTAGGAAATATTAAACTCCTTGAACTAATTCATATGACACTTGTTTAAATAGACGCAAAATGGGTATCATGATAAAGTTGAATACATACATAATCTATCCAAAAGTTGTCGAGCGAAATCTTTTGACCTTTATTGACCATTATTGTATGATGAATTTACAACATAATTTTCCTTTCAACTCTGTCAAAATGCTTAGTTGGAATGAGGAAAATTTGAATAGGAGGATGAAAAATGCCATTAATTCCTACAGTTATTGAGCAAACAAACCGTGGAGAAAGAGCATACGATATCTATTCTCGTCTTTTAAAAGACCGTATCATCATGTTGGGAACGCCAATTGATGATCACGTTGCGAACTCCATTGTAGCTCAGCTTCTTTTCTTAGAAGCCGAGAATCCTGAAAAAGACATTTCCATTTACATTAACAGCCCAGGTGGTAGTATTACTGCTGGTATGGCGATTTACGACACCATGCAATTTATCAAACCAGATGTGCAAACGATTTGTATCGGTATGGCCGCTTCTATGGGAGCTTTCCTACTTGCAGCTGGTACTAAGGGTAAACGTTATGCATTACCAAACAGTGAAGTCATGATTCACCAACCACTTGGTGGAGCACAAGGTCAAGCAACTGAAATCGAAATCGCTGCGAAGCGTATCCTATTCCTCCGTAGCAAGCTAAATCAAATTTTAGCTGAACGTACAGGTCAACCACTTGAAGTGATTGAAAAGGATACCGATCGTGATAACTTCATGACAGCGGAACGTGCGAAAGAATATGGTTTAGTCGATCAAATCGTGACACGTAATCCGTTAGAAAAGAAATAATAATGCAAAAAGAGTTCGGATTATAGTTCCGAACTCTTTTTTATTGGAAAAATCTTTCCGAGTAATTAGGGTGTTTCTTTAATAAGTCGTAGTCTTCTATAGGGATAATTCCCTGAACATATAATTTCCTTAAGTTCATTGCAGTCAATAATGGCTCTACGCTGTTTATTTTATTTTCTAATATTTGAAGTTCTTCAAGATTTGGATGGTCCTCTAGAGGTGAAAGTTCTTCAATTTGGTTAAAATTCAATAAAAGAATCTTTACTGCTTTCATCTCTGAAACAGGGGCCATCGTTTGTAGCCGATTCCCAATTGCATTTAACTCAGTCATGTTTGTTAAACTTGTAAGTGGAGATAAATCGGTTACTTGGTTAAAAGCAAATTGTACACTTTCGAGATTTTCACACGCTTTCAAGGGTGACAGGTCTTTTACATGATTATAAGAAAAATCTATCTTTTTTAAGTTCTCACAAGAGTTTAAAAATGATAAATCTGTTATTTTATTTTCTTTTATGTGCAATTCTCTAATGTTTGTAAAAGCCTCCATCCCCTTATAGTTGAAGTAGTTACCTTCTCTGGGAAGCTTTAAAATTTCCACCTGTTTGGCTTCATCCACGGTCAACACACCGTTATCATCCAGGTCATACTTTAATAATGCCTTTCGTAAGCGATCATCCTCAAACACAACCTGTTGTTTCGGAGTTCCTACAAATAGGGTGATGCCAATAAATCCGAGAACTGCTATAAGAAGTACGATTCCAACTTGTTTCTTCATTACCTGCTCCTTCTTCGATTGTATTCATGGTCCCTATTATATACTAGGTTGAAGAACTTTTGGGATTTTTGGGGTGAAATACATAAGGTCGCCAATTTGTGTGAGGGCGATAGCTGTTGCCACATACCTATCGAAAAAAGCCCAAATGAAAAAGCCACCCCGCAAAAGGATAGCTTTTTGGTTAATTTTCTCTTGAGATAAAAGCAGCCAAGGCTTCAATCGCTTCTTTTTCGTCGTTTCCTTCAGCTGATAATGTAACCTGACTTCCAGCTCCTAATGCTAAGCTCATGATTCCCATGATACTCTTGGCGTTAACCTTCTTGCCTTCTTTTTCTAAGTATACTTCTGATTGGAAGCGGTTGGCTTCTTGCACAAATTGCGCGGCTGGTCTTGCTTGTAGTCCAGTTCTTAATTGAACATCTAATTGGCGTTGTTCCACTTTGTTTCCCCCCTCTATTTTATTGTTTTAACGATACAGGTACTCCCGCTCGTATTTTATCTGCAATTTCGTCTAGTTTGCGAAGTCTATGGTTAATACCGGATTTACTAATGTTTCCGCTTGAAACCATTTCTCCTAGTTCTTTTAGTGTGACATCCTGATGTGTTACCCGAAGTTCTGCGATTTCTCTCAGTTTATCTGGTAACGAATGGAGACCCACTGTTGCGTCAATCAGTTTAATGTTTTCTACTTGTCTAAGAGCTGCCCCGATCGTTTTATTTAGGTTTGCCGTCTCACAGTTGACCAATCGGTTTACAGAGTTTCTCATGTCACGAACGATACGAACGTCCTCAAATTTTAACAACGCGCTATATGCACCTACGACACTTAGAAATTCTGTGATTTTTTCGGCCTCTTTTAAATACGTAATGAACCCCTTTTTTCTCTCAAGAATTTTGCTATTTAATGAAAAATAGTTCATGAGATCATTTAAGGCTTCACTATGCTCTTTGTACAAAGAGAAAATTTCTAAGTGATAAGAGGAAGTCTCTGGATTGTTGACAGAACCTCCTGCTAAAAAAGCACCACGTAAGTAGGACCGTTTACAGCATTTCTTTTTCACAAGGTCTTTTGAGATATCATAGGTGAAAGAGAATCCTTCTCCAATAATCTTTAAATCCTCTAAAATATCCTTTGCTTGTTCATGAATCCTTACGATATACACGTTATTCTTTTTTAGTCTCATTTTCTTACGAACGAGAAGTTCTACACGAACAGAATAATCAAGCTTAATGAGTGAGTAGATTCTTCTAGCAATCGCCGCATTTTCCGTTTGAATGTTTACCACTAAAGAGCGGTTCGCAAATGATAAAGCACCATTCATTCGGATTAAAGCGGATAATTCTGCTTTCGCACAGCAGCTTTTTAATTCATGCTGAGTTAATTCTTTTTTCGTTTCAGAAGCAAAGGACATTTTTTCTGCACCTCCTATCTATTTGTGGTGTAAAACTCTTGAACGAATTCAAAGAGTTGTTTCGCTATTTTTTGTGTATCATGACGAATAATTTCTCCAGTATACGTGGCAAAATCGTCTTGTATGACATGAAGTCCAAATTCCTGTAGTTTTTCTAAATCAAAAATGACAGGTTTGGCATATTCTTCGTCATATCGAAGCTGTACATTATCTGGAATTTGAGCATTATTTACGATAATGGTGTCAATGAAGGCACACTTCATATGTTCATAGATCGCTTTTATATGATCACTCGCTGTGAAATCGAGCGTTTCTCCAGCCTGCGTCATTAAATTACAAATATACACTTTCTTTGCTTTGGCATGACAAATCTCTTCCCCTAATCCAGGAACCAATAAATTTGGTAGAATACTAGTGAACAGACTACCTGGGCCCAAGACAATTAAATCAGCTTGTCGAATGGCCTCAATGGTTTCTTGAAGAGGCTTAATATCATCAGGGGTTAAAAAGACACGCTTGATTTTATTGCCTGCTTTTGAAATCTTAGACTCCCCCGTGACCAGGGTTCCGTCCTGCATTTCAGCATTAAGTTCGACACTTTGATTGGCAGCAGGTAAAACGACACCTTTGACATTTAAGACTTTACTTAGCTGCTGAATAGCAGACACAAAGTCTCCAGAAATGGAGGTCATGGCTGCTAATATCAAGTTCCCCAATGAGTGTCCCGCTAGCTCTTTAGAATTTGTTTGAAAGCGATGTTGAAACATTTCTATAATCAGAGGCTCAACTTCTGAAAGGGCTGCTAGAACGTTTCGGATGTCTCCAGGAGGTGGAATTTCCAACTCAGTCCTTAACCTACCAGAGCTTCCTCCGTCATCAGCCACTGTAACAATGGCAGTCAGATCAATTGGGTATTGTTTGAGTCCTCTTAATAGTACAGGAAGTCCTGTTCCTCCCCCTAGGACGACAACTCTCGGCTGATCTAGTTTCATGTTGTAATGTCCTTTCTCTTCTCTATATCCCGATGCGTGATTTTCGTTTCATATTCACTTTCAAAGTGCTTCCCGATTTTTTCAGCCAGTGCAACTGAACGGTGTTGGCCACCTGTACAACCGATTCCAACAACCAGCTGGCTTTTTCCTTCACGCTTATAGTGTGGAAGCATGAACGACAATAATTCGGTAACCTTATCAAAGAACTTTTGCGTTTCATTCCACTTTAATACATAGCTAGAAACCTCTTGATCAAGTCCTGTCTTTGGTCTCATATGGTCAATGTAGTGTGGATTCGGTAGAAAGCGCACATCAAAAACCAAGTCAGCATCAATCGGGATTCCATGTTTAAAACCAAAAGACATGACATTAACTGTGAAAATTTTTCGTTTGTTGGTTGCGAATTGCGTTAATATTTTTTCTCGTAATTCTTTTGGTTTTAATAGTGATGTATTGTAAATTTGTTGTGCTCTTCCCTTTAGCTCTTCTAGTAGTTCTCTTTCAAGCTTAATACCCTCTAATGGTAAGCCTGAAGGTGCTAAGGGATGAGATCTTCTTGTTTCTTTATATCTTCGAACAAGGGTAGAATCGTCAGCATCTAAAAAAATGATTTCCGGAGTGACCCATGAGGTTTCCGCTAAATCATCCAGAGCTTTAAAGAGGTGATCAAAAAATTCACGACCTCTTAAATCCATCACAAGAGCTACTTTATTCATCTTATTACCGGACTCTTTCATAAGCTCCATAAACTTTGGAAGTAATGTAGGTGGAAGGTTATCCACACAGAAGTATCCTAAGTCTTCGA
Organism: Bacillus carboniphilus; assembly: GCF_039522365.1. Lineage (GTDB taxonomy): Bacteria > Bacillota > Bacilli > Bacillales > JC228 > Bacillus_BF > Bacillus_BF carboniphilus. Next base: position 16,560 of record NZ_BAAADJ010000005.1, read on the forward strand.
AACTGTGAATGGCTACTGTTTTTCCTGCTCCAGACATCCCCGTAATAATGACCATCCGGGTATCTTGATATTCCATTTGATCCATTTTGTTATCCCCCTTTAGGTTAGCTCGGATCTAAACGATAAGAAAGTAACTCAAAATCTGGTGTGTAGGTAAAAGTCCCGTAAATCATCCCTTTACCTTGGATCATGTATTCTAAAATGTGAATATCACCAGGTGCCATTGGCAGGTTTTGAATATCGCTGGCAGAATGCCAGGCTAAGCTTCCCTCTTCTGACTCTGTATAATTGTCTCCTTGTCCGTCTGTGGCAAGAAAAGTGAACATCATCCATTCGGATATGATTTCTTCACCTTCTTTTATCACGAAGGTAAACACACCTTTTAAAGTCGGATCATTTAAAAAAACACCGGTTTCTTCTCGGTATTCTCTTGTTACCGCCTCTTTAACGGATTCTCCTTGCTCCATCTTTCCTCCTGGAGCGACCCACCAATTTCTTCGAGGCTTTTGTAACAGTAAGACTTTATCATTTTTTAGGTATACACAATTTGCTACACGTTGCATGTAAGTCACTCCAAGTCTTACCTTTGTTAGTCTTGTATTGATTATACAACGAATCCGGGTGTGTTGCAATTAAGAGCCGGAGGAAATGGACTGTTGTAGTGGAAAATGGGCAGTGGTTTGTGTTGGCGACTGGTTATGTTTTCTATTACAGTTTTTTTGGTTAACATCCCGGGCGTATGGTGACCGTTTTTTTGAGTTGGTTTGGTTAATCTTTTCGGGCATCATATCAGACCTATGGTGACTATTTTTACAGCTAACTACTCCTTTGGGGTATCATACCCGACGTATGGTTACCACTCTTATGAATATTTGCTACTTTTGGGCACCATACACTCGACATGTCATGGCCCACACCCGAACAGCAAACGTTTAAGGCATCAAGTTCGATTATAGACTTACTAAAAAAATATAAAAAAAATACACAGGCAAAAAGATGCCTGTGCGAAACATCATATATATGTTTCAAAAGGGGGTCAATTTCTACCTCTATCATACATGTTGAATGTTTCAACGTTGTTACAGTAGGTTTAAATTGGTATTTCTTTTTTTAAATTTCTGCCTTTTTTCTTTATGAGGGCGGTGGGACAGGAAACCTGTCCCCCTGTCCCTATGCTTTTTGTTTTTCTTTTAGTTCTTCTACGTAGTGTTGCGCTGCCTGGGCTGCGATACTTCCGTCACCTGTTGCTGTTACGATTTGACGGAGCATTTTTTCACGGATATCGCCTGCCGCAAAGATTCCTGGAACTTTTGTTTCCATTCTTTCGTTTGTTAGGATATAGCCGCTTTCGTTTGTGATGCCTAGGTTTTCAAATGGTTTTGAAAGTGGAACCATTCCGATGTAGATGAAGACACCGTCTGTTTTGAATTCTTTTTCTTCACCATTTTCTGTAGACACGAGCGTGACACTGCCTACTTTCCCTTCGGCTTCTTTAATTTCTTTAACCGTATGATTCCAGATGAAATCAATTTTCTCGTTATCAAATGCACGTTTTTGTAGGATCTTTTGTGCACGAAGCTCATCACGACGGTGAACAATAGTTACTTTAGAAGCGAAACGAGTTAAGTAAACGCCCTCTTCTACAGCAGAGTCTCCTCCACCTACAACTACAAGTTCTTTCCCTTTAAAGAATGCACCATCGCAGACCGCGCAATAAGAAACACCGCGACCGCCAAGTTCCTTCTCACCAGGAACACCGATTTTTTTATATTCTGCACCTGTTGAGATAATAATAGCTCTTGCTTTGTATTCTTTTGAACCTGCTTTTACAATTTTATACTCTTCACCATCAATGACTTCTTTAATATCGCCATATGCGTATTCAGCACCGAATTTTTTAGCATGTTCAAACATTTTATTTGAAAGATCCGGTCCTAAAATATGGTCAAATCCAGGATAGTTTTCGACATCTTCTGTGTTTGCCATTTGTCCACCAGGAATCCCACGCTCTAACATTAAAGTAGAAAGATTCGCACGAGATGTGTACACAGCAGCCGTCATACCTGCAGGACCAGCCCCAGCAATGATTACGTCATAAATTTTTTCTTCAGACACTGGACTGTCACTCCTTTTATCGTTTTTATCTATTTTTTAGCTTTACCTAAACCTATCGTATATATTTAAAGGCATGCCGTCCAATAACTTGCTCATAAAGGAGTTATAACAATACCTTCTTAATTTCTTGAATGTATTTTCGAATGAGATACGTGGATACCTCTGATAGATCAGCTGCTACCTTTTGCGTCACTGCTTCTCCTCTAAGCTTTTTCCATATATAAAAGATTGCTCCAGCCAAAGCGGATGAATCTGCTAACGGTTTATCTTTTAATTGTAGATACGCTGTAAACCAAGTTAAAAATAGTCCACTATTGGTCAAAGTAATTGTTTTTTCCCATTTTAATAGCTTCTCTGCGACATCGTGAGCTAACTGAACGTTCACTCCCTCTTTGGACAAAGGGGTGTTCCATTCCTCTGAAATACAGTAGTCATAATAATTCTTTTCATCCTCCGATAGAGGAGAAAAACGTAAAGTACGCTTTGTTAACCAAAGCTTTTTATCGTCAGAAACAGAAAGTAAAAATAGAGCAAATAAGCGTTGCTCGTCTTCTTCACTTTTCCAAGCTTTTTCAATGATAGCTGCATCATTAATGAACATTCTTTCAGCTTGGATCCATGGCTCCTGCCCTTTTCTTTCAGGTGAAAGCTCAATGACTCTCTTCCACATATCCTTAGCAAATTCTTTTTTACCAGTGTAGTAGGCAGATACGGACAGCCAATAGAAGAAAGCGCCGTCTCCTTCAAACCCTCTCCTTTGTAGCTGTCTTAACCAGTTGTATGCGATATCATGCTTTCCGATTAAAGCAAATGTCGCCCCTAATTTATATCGATGTTCCAACATAATTGGAAAAATGTTTAACAATGATTCAGATAGGGTATGCACTAATTGATGATCCTTTTGATAATGAGCAAAAATCAGTGAATTGCATAGTGCATGAAGGTTCCCTGGATTTTTTTCTAAAACGTTTTGTAACACACGATTAGCTTCTTCTACATTTCCTAAATAAAAATGAGCTAAAGCTAAGTTGTTATAAGCTGACCAAAAATCTGGATGGGATTCAATCACACTATGAAGAAGTTCAATCGCTTTTTCGAATTCACCATTCTCTAGAAGCTTCCTTGCTTCATCCTGTTGTTGAATTAACTCATCCTCTTCTTCTAATTCAGCATCATCTAATCCAAGCTCTAAAGATATCAATTCTAGTAATTCTTCGGCATCATCGCGGAAATCTCCGTCTGGTTCGATTTCCACATATTTTTGCGCATTCTGAAATGCTTCTCTGAAATGACCCAAATAAGCATAGTTGTTTGCCAAAAAGTAATAGCACTCCGACATATGGACATCCAACTTCTCCAAGATTAAATGAAGAAGTTCATTAGAGGATTGGTACTGCCCAGTTTCGGTATGCACCATTGCAAGCTGACAAGCAATCATTGGCTCTAAAGGCTCTAAATGATACGCGCGCTCTAGGTATTTTTTTGCTTTATTTAAATCCCCTCTGTGGTAAGCCTTTAATCCTTTGGTGAAATAATATTCTCCAGTCGGACTAAACTGTAGGATTTTTGCACTTGTCTGCTTAGCTCTTGAATGTTTACTCATGAAATCCTCCGTCCAAACATAGTAACTACGTTAGTATACCATATGTGAAAAGGTGCGAGAAGGTTTGAAGGTGGTGATAATGATGTGAGAAATTTTCCATAAGAAAGAGTCAGAATTTATACTATCTTTCATTTTTTTAATGTTCATGTTAGGATGGACACTTATGTCAACGGACCTTTGTCCAATAAATTAGAGGAGGCAAAATGTGAATAATTCTAAAACCGATTGGCCAGTCACCATTATCAGTGGCGCATTTCTGTTAGCATTCGTTCTTGCGTCACTTATCAACAAAGACGCCGTCGGTAATCTTGTAAACAAATACTTTGGTTTATCTGCCGAATATTTCGGTGCTTTCTGGCAAGTGCTACTTTTACTAACATTTATCGTTACAATAGGACTCGCTGTCTCGAGGCTTGGCCGAGTCAAACTTGGTAAGAAGGATAAACCAGAAATCTCTACTTTTAAATGGGTAGCTATGATTTTATGTACGTTGCTTGCTAGTGGTGGTGTATTTTGGGCAGCTTCAGAACCCATGTACCATTTCATCACAACTCCACCTATGTTTCCGGATGTAGAAGCAGGTACTACAGCATCCATTCAATATGCACTATCTCAGGCATTTCTCGATTGGGGATTCTCTGCTTGGGCTATTCTAGGGTCACTAAGTGCGGTTGTCCTTATGTATGCACATTACCACAAAGGAATGCCACTTAAACCAAGAACACTGTTATATCCTATTTTTGGCAAGAAAATCATGGAGAAAAGTGTGTTAGGTACGATTGTGGATGTTTCTTGTATTATCGCCGTAGCAGCAGGTACTGTAGGACCTATTGGCTTCCTAGGGCTTCAAGCAGCATACGGATTGAATGACATTTTTGGAATTCCGAATACGAGTTTAACCCAGGGTATCTTAGTTGTAGCAATTGTTATTATTGCATCCATTTCTGCAGTTACCGGAATTAACAAAGGAATTCAATGGCTAAGTAAAATGAATGTGTGGGTTACGTTCATACTAATGGGAGCTATTCTCATACTAGGGCCAGCAGCCTTTATCTTTGATTCCTTCTTAGGAACTATGGGCTTTTATGTACAAGAATTCTTTTATATGAGTTTATATCGTGGAGATCAAGCTTGGTTAGCTTGGTGGACAGTCTTCTTCTGGGGATGGTTTATTGGTTACGGTCCAATGATGGCCATTTTCATCGCTCGAATTTCTCGTGGGCGTACGATACGCGAATTAGCAATCGCAATGGCCATTATTGCACCGCTAGTAACCAACTTCTGGTTCACCGTTGTCGGTGGGTCTGGTATTTTCTTTGAAATGAACGAACCAGGCGTCATATCTAATGCACTTGCAGAGGGTGGCATGCCAGCAGCCGTCATGTCCATCGTAAATCAACTTCCACTTGGATTCTTGATTGCGATCGGATTCTTACTTGTTACTATTTTATTCGTAGCCACAACAGCCGACTCCATCTCGTATACGATGGCAGCAGCTGTTACAGGTCAAAGTGATCCACCTGCATGGCTTCGAGTTTTCTGGGCTGTACTAGTCGGAGCACTTTCTCTCGTTCTATTAAATATTGGAGAAGACAGTGTCAGCTCGATTCAGTCCTTTATCGTTATCACCGCTGTGCCGGTATCGATTATCCTAATGCCTACCATATGGCTTGGACCTAAGGTGGCTAGGATTATGGCGATTGAGCAAGGGATTATAAGTAGCGGTAAGGTAGATCAGAAGGATAGTAAGAAGAAAGCTTCGTAGATTGATAAAGTTGAGCTGTCGACCGCCTGGGGGTGGTCGGCAGTTTTTTTTTGGGAGTGGATTTATGAAGGGCCGGCTGTTTTTGGGCTGCTATGGTGACCATTTTTACCTGCGGGCTCGCTTTTGGGGCATTAAGCCCGAAATGAGTTCAAAAAAAACGACGCCCCTACACGTCGTTTTCCACACTCACTATTCCTTCCCAGCATGCCTCTCTTCCAATACCTTCAACACCTCGGCAAAAGGCAACCCTTGCTCTTTTAATAAAACTAACAAATGGAAAATCAAATCCGCAGACTCCCATTTCAACTCTTTGGAATCTCGATTCTTAGCAGCAATAATCACTTCAGCAGATTCTTCTCCTACCTTCTTCAAAATCTTATCTACACCTTTCTCAAACAAGTAAGTAGTATAAGATTCTTCTGGTCTTTCCGCTTCTCTTTGGGCTATTATTTTTTCTAGCTTTAATAGAAATTCAGCTGACTCACTAGTTTTTTCACCCAACAAAGACTCTGTAAAGCAACTAATTGTACCGTTATGGCAAGCAGGTCCATTTGGCTCCACTTCCACCACAATGGCATCTCCGTCACAGTCATAGGTCATCGATACAATATTTTGTGTATTTCCACTAGTTTCTCCTTTGTACCAGAGTTCCTGTCTGGAGCGACTGAAAAACCATGTTTCCTTTGTTTCAATAGACTTTTTCAATGACTCTTCATTCATATAAGCTAATGTCAAAATTTCCTTTGTTTGTGCATCTTGCACAATTGCAGGAACAAGCCCATTCTCATCAAACTTAATATTTTCTATACTCATCGCACGTGAACCCCCTGTTCCTTCAGATAGTCCTTAACCTCTTTTACAGAGGTTTCTTTATAGTGAAAAATGGATGCTGCTAACGCTGCATCTGCGCCAGCTTCTGCAAATACTTCTTCGAAATGCTCTTTCCCACCAGCACCACCGGAAGCAATGACTGGAACTGAGACAGCGTCATTGATGGCTTTTGTTAAGGCCACATCGAATCCCGCTTTCTCTCCATCTGCATCCATGGAAGTGAGTAAAATTTCTCCTGCGCCTAGCTCGACAGCTTTTCTTGCCCAAGTTACTGCATCGTAATCTGTCTCTTTTCGACCACCGTGTGTATAGACCTTCCATGTTCCAAGGTCTTCATGATATTTGGCATCAATCGCAACCACAATACACTGTGAACCAAAATAGTCTGCACCTTCACGAATTAACTCAGGATTTATTAAAGCGGATGTATTCACACTTACCTTATCTGCACCGGCGCGAAGCATTCTCTTCATATCTTCCAAGCTACCAATCCCGCCACCTACTGTAAACGGTATTGCTAGTTCTGAAGCCACTTGCCTAACGACGTCTTCCATTGTTTTCCGACCTTCATGAGAAGCAGAGATATCTAGAAAAACAAGCTCGTCTGCCCCTTGTTCGTCATAGAATCGAGCTAACTCCACTGGATCCCCTGCATCACGTAGTTGAACAAATTGAATCCCTTTCACAACCCGACCTTCTTTTACGTCCAAGCACGGAATAATTCTTTTCGTAATCATTGAGACACCTCATCTAACGCTTCTTTTAAAGTGAAACGATTTTCATAGAGGGCTTTTCCAACAATGGCACCTTTGATTCCTTTGTCATAGGCTTGCTTCAACACCTGTAAATCCGCAAGGGAGCTAACACCGCCTGAAGCAATAATTTCTGCCCCTGTCTCTTCAGCCATTTGTAAAAGCGATTCGGTACTAGGTCCGGATAACATCCCGTCCTTAGATATATCTGTACAGATGAATGTGCTAGCACCAGCATCGGCAAGCTCTTTTCCTAACTCCACAGCCGTCAACGAAGAGGTAGTAAGCCAGCCATGTGTTGCCACAAAGCCAGCCTTCGCGTCAATTCCAATGGCAATCTTAGAGCCATATTTTTTCAGCATTTGTTTTACAAAATCACGCTCAGTCACAGCGATACTTCCAAGAATTACTCGGTCTACACCATTTTCTAGATAGAATTCAATATCCGCTTGCGAGCGAATTCCACCACCAATTTGAACGGAAGCCGGTAACTTTTTAGCCGCTTCCAACACGTAGGGATGATTTATTTTTTCACCAGCTTTTGCACCATCTAAATCAACCATATGGATCCAAGCTGCACCATCATCCGAAAACCTTTTGGCCATTTCAAAAGGGGAATCTCCATACACCGTTTCTTGATTGTAGTCGCCTTGCAAGAGTCTGACACACTTGCCACCACGCATATCAATGGCAGGGTAAATCGTAAATGACATGTTAGTTCTCCCCTTTCTCTACTAGCTTTGTAAAATTAGATAGAAGCTGCATGCCCATTCGGCTGCTTTTTTCTGGGTGGAATTGCATTCCGTATATATTGTTTTTGCCGACAACAGCCGGAACTTGTACATCATACTCAGCGTATGAGACCACCACTTCCTCGGCAGGCTCTACATAGTAAGAGTGAACAAAATATGCAAAATCTTCTTCAAGTCCTGCCAAAATTTCATTCTCAGGCTGTTTAAAGATCAGTTGATTCCATCCCATGTGAGGGACTTTATACGTTTGGCCATCTTCTGTTTTTCCTGAAAAACGAACTGCTTTCCCTTTTAGCAAATCAAGGCCTCTATTGACTCCATGTTCTTCACTCTCTGAAAACAAAAGCTGCATCCCCAAGCAAATACCTAGTAGAGGTGTCCCATCTTTGGCCTTCCGTACAATAAATGCTTCTAAACCTGTCTCAGAAAGTTTTTTCATGGCATCAGGAAATGCGCCAACTCCAGGTAGAATCAAACCATCCGCTTTTTCCAATTCCTCAGCAGATTCTGAAACAAAGAAGGGAACCTCAAGGCGTTCTAATGCCTTTTGTACACTGAATAAGTTCCCCATTCCATAATCAATGACACCGATCATTTATAACATTCCTTTCGTTGACGGAACGCCCTTCACTCTTGGATCAATTGAAGTGGCCTCATCCAACGCTCTTCCCAGTGCTTTAAAAACCGCTTCAATCATATGGTGAGTGTTGTGACCGTAATGAATAATGACATGTAAGTTCATTCTCGCTTCAATCGCAAGCTTCCATAAAAATTCGTGGACTAGTTCTGTATCAAATGTTCCTACCTTTGAAGAAGGAAGCTCACCACGGAATTCCAGGTGTGGGCGGTTACTTAAGTCCACCACAACTTGTGCTAGTGCCTCATCCATAGGGACAAAAGCATTCCCGTAACGTTTAATTCCTTTTTTATCACCAAGTGCGTCCTTTAACGCTTGTCCAAGACAAATTCCAATATCCTCTGTTGTGTGATGATCGTCGATTTCAGTATCACCGTTCGCATTCACCGTTAAATCAAAATGGCCATGCTTAGTGAAAAGGTCAAGCATATGTGACATAAAAGGTACTGGTGTTTCAATGGCTGCATTCCCTTCTCCATCGATTCCTAGTTTTAACTCGATTTGCGTTTCCTGTGTTTGTCTTGAAATTGAAGCTTCTCTTGTTGACATTATTGTTCCTCCTTCAAACGGCTTTCAATCGCACGTGCGTGTGCCTCTAGCCCTTCCGATCTGGCAAAAGTCGCTATTTTATTGGCATTCTGCTTGAATGCTTCTTCACTGTATATCACAACACTTGATTTTTTTTGGTAATCATCAATATTAAGTGGACTTGAGAATCGGGCAGTCCCATTCGTCGGTAAGACATGATTCGTGCCTGCAAAATAATCACCAACAGGCTCACTGCTATAGCGCCCCACAAATATGGCACCAGCGTGTTTAATTTTTGCTAGACATTCTTGCGCTTGTTTCACCATAATCTCAAGGTGTTCCGGTGCCAGTTCATTTACAACTTCGATAGCCTCTTCTAGATTTTCCGTAACATAGATGGCTCCAAACTCATCGATCGATTCCCTAGCTATTTCTTCACGAGGTAGCGTTTTTAATTGTTCTTCCACTTCTTGCTGTACAGCTTCAGCTAACTGAATGGATGTTGTAACTAAAACGCTGGATGAACGCGGGTCATGCTCTGCCTGGGACAAAAGGTCTGCCGCCACTTCATGAGGCTTTGCTGTATCATCTGCTAATACGACAATTTCACTTGGTCCTGCAATCATATCAATGTCCACGACCCCAAATACCTCACGTTTAGCAAGAGCTACATAAATGTTACCCGGCCCCACAATTTTATCGACTGGTGGAATTGACTCCGTACCGTATGCCAATGCGGCTACAGCTTGAGCTCCTCCCACTTTGTAGATTTCCTTTACGCCCGATTCTTTGGCAGCCACTAAAACGACCGGATCCAATGTCCCATCCTTTTGCGGTGGAGAAACCATGACGATTCGCTCAACCCCGGCGACAACGGCTGGTACAACTGTCATAAAAACAGAAGAAGGATAAGCAGCGGTACCACCTGGAACATAAACCCCCACAGAATCCAAAGGCGTCACCTTCTGACCTAACATAGTCCCGTTAGACTGTGTCATCATCCAACTGTTTTTGAGTTGTTTTTCATGGTAAACTCTAATATTTTCTCTTGCTTCTCTCATGATGGATATAAGCTCGTCATCCACTTCTTCATAGGCAGCTTGGATTTCTGTTTCCGTTACTTTTAACTTCTCGAGTTCCACCCCGTCGAACTTTTTGGTAAAAGCAAAAAGAGCGTCATCTCCTGAGGTTTTTACGATTTCAATAATATCTAAAACGGCTTTCCTTTGTTCCAAAGTTCCAATTTCAACAGACCTTCGGATAGAAGGAGCCTCTGTACTTTTATAAATTTTCATGAACAGCCCTCCTTACTTTTCGCCAACTACTTCCGACAGTCGATGTACCATATCATGAACCATTCGATCTTTGAGTCGATAACTAACAGGGTTCACAATCAGCCTGGATGTAATGGAAACAATTTTTTCATATTCAACCAGTCCATTTTCAACAAGTGTTCTTCCAGTCGAAACGATATCAACAATTCGATCTGCTAGACCGATAAGTGGTGCTAGCTCAATCGAGCCGTTCAATTTAATTATTTCAACTTGCTCTCCCTTTGCGCGGAAGTAACTGGATGCGACATTTGGATATTTAGTAGCAACCTTTGGAGCAACATCATTTAACACTGCATTCGGAAGACCCGCAACAGCGAGATAACACTCACTAATATGTAAATCGAGTAACTCATAAACATCCCGCTCTTCTTCCAGCATGACATCCTTTCCCGCTATTCCAATGTCAGCGACACCGTGCTCCACATAGGTTGGGACATCCATAGGCTTCGCTAGAATAAAACGAATGCCCTCTTCTTCCACTTCAATAATCAGTTTTCTCGATTCATCAAAGTCTGGAGGGATTTGATAACCTGCCTTTCGTAAAAGTTCAACCGCTTCTTCAAAAATTCTTCCTTTTGGCAGTGCAATCGTTAACCATTCAGCTGTCATGCGTCCCTCCTCCTTTCACCGAAAAAATAATAAACATCTGAAAACGGTTTTGTAAATTTATCTAATTCTTTGATGCCGGCAACATCTTGAACGACAGCGTTAGTTCCTTGTGTTCTTAGTTCATTTGCTTTTTCTATGGCTTCTTTACGTTGCTCGGAACTATAGACGATAAGTGTTGTAGGTTCTGAATCTTCTTTTAGGCTGAGCGCTTCAAGTAGGCGATCTACATGAATCCCAAAACCTGTTGCTGCTTCATTGGTTCCAAATTGACGAACAAGCTTGTCATATCGGCCACCATTTCCAACAGGAAAACCAACCTGATTTGCATAAACTTCGAAAAGAATCCCTGTGTAATAACTCATGTGACTGACTAATGTTAAATCTAACTTTACATTGTCCATCACTTGAAAATCTTTGAGAATATCAAACAGTTTTTCAATTTGCTCAATGGCTTCCCGTACAGCTTGATCATTCGATAACTCTTTTGCCCGGTCTATTACGTTTTCATCCCCAATTAGCGTTAAAAATTGTTGAAGTCTTCCACGATCAATCGATGATAAGGATAGCGACTGAATATGTTCACGATACCCCACATAATTTTTTTCAAATAAGTATCGTTTTAATTCTTGGACTCGCTCTTCTGTCCCTAATATTTCATAGAAGAAGGAATCCACAAACTGCATATGACCAATGGCAAGTGTAAAGCTCTCAAGACCCGCTCTCTTTAGAGATCCCACTAGTAATGCAATCACTTCACCATCTGCACTAGTCGTTGAATCCCCAATTAACTCAACACCCGCTTGGGAAAATTCCGCCGGGCGCCCACCTTCTCTTTGTTGGGAACGAAAAACATTCGCGCTGTAGCTTAAGCGTAATGGTGTCGTATCTTGAGCAAGTTTTGATGCTGCAACCCTTGCGATTGGAGTCGTCATATCCGGTCTGAGAACAAGGGTGTGCCCCTGTTGATCTAGGAGCTTAAAAAGCTTTTGATCGTCAATTGCCGACGTTCTACCGATGGTTTCGTAGTATTCAAGAGTCGGGGTTTGGATCAATTGGTACCCCCAGCTCTTCATTTCCTCCTCAATCTTCTGTGTGACTCTTCGCTTTCCAATATGTAAATTCGGTAGTGTATCCCTCATCCCGAGTGGTTTTTCAAACATAAATGGCTTTGTCATAAAATCACCTAATCCCTTTTGGTTAAGTTGACTTAAATTTTCTAAATCCTTTAGTTCGCTAATATGGTAGTAAATTAAAGATATATGTAGTGTAACGCTTCTGTTTAGTTTCGTCAATAAATAGAAAACTAACAATATAAAATAAGGGTTCTGAATGTTTTGTATCATTTATTGAGGTTTTTTATTAAATACTGAAATAGAACCCTCCGGATCTAATTTTTGAGGGTTTTTTGGTGAGGAGGAAGAAAACTAGGACGCATTTTGGCGTTATCTTCTAGTTTTTGTTGAGAGGAAAGAAAACTAGGGCGTATCTTGGTTTTATGTTCTAGTTTTTGGTGAGGTACAGAAAAACTAGAACGTATTTTGGTTTTTTGTTCTAGTTTTTGTTTAGAGGAAATATAACTAGGACGTATTTTGGCTTTTTGTTCTAGTTTTTGGTGAGGAACTGAATAACTAGAACGTATTTTGGTTTTATGTTCTAGTTTTTGTTTAGAGGAAAGATAACTAGGACGTATTTTGGTTTTATGTTCTAGTTTTTGGTGAGCGGAAGGAAAACTAGGACGTATTTTGGCATTATGTTCTAGTTTTGATATGGGGAAGATACCCCAACAAATAAAACCACCGCAGCCCTAGCCACAGTGGTTCTTCCATTAACCATTATTCTGTTCACGCAACGCACGCTCTTCCGCCGTATATATGACTCTCATTGGATTTCCGCCCACGAACGACCCAGCCGGAACATCCTTATGAACAAGCGTTCCCGCAGAAACGATGGCTCCATCTCCAATCGTAACTCCTGGCAATATGGTCGAATTCGCACCAATCATGACCTCATCACCAATTACCACATCGCCAAGTCGATATTCTTTAATTAAATATTCGTGTGCGAGAATCGTGGTGTTGTAGCCAATAACGGTGTTTCTGCCGACCTTTATTTTTTCTGGAAACATCACATCTAACATAACCATTAAGGCAAAAGATGTTTGATCTCCAATGTTCATCCGTAGAAACACGCGGTACAGCCAATTTTTCATCCCTAGAAACGGCGTGTATCTCGCTAATTGGATGACCATAAAGTTCTTTACAACCTTCCAAAATGGAACGGTTTTATAGACATGCCATAAGGAGTTTGCCCCTTCGACTGGAAATCGTTCTGTTTTCCTCATTTGCGGTTCACACCTAGTATATCCAGTAAATCCGTCATGTTCTGGAGCATATAATCAGGCTTGTATTGTGCAAGGTGTTCTTCACCTTTCGCAGACCAGGCTACACCTGCTGTGAGGGTTCCCGCATTTTTACCACCTAAAATATCATGATGGTTATCTCCGACCATAATCGTTTTTTCAGGAACAGCTCCTAGCAACGCCATCGCTTTTTCAACCGGCTCTGGATCTGGTTTTGGCTTTTCTACATCATCCAAAGCGACAATCACTGGAAAATGAGGTTCAAGCTTCGTTAGCTTCAACCCTTTCATAACGGTACTACGAATCTTCGTTGTAACAATTCCAATTTTATAGCCGTTTCGGACCAAGGCGTCAACCGTTTCAGCTACACCCGCAAACTCCTTCACAAGGCGATCATGCTCACGAAGATTAAATTCTCGGTACGTTTCAATCATTTCATCTACTTTCGATGGATTTACAGATTCAAACGTTTCTTTCAGAGTTGGACCCATAAAAGGAAGAACATGCTCCCGTTCATACTGCCCAGGAAAATACGTTTCCATCGTATGAAGAAACGACTGAATAATTAACTCATTGGTATCAATTAAAGTTCCATCTAAATCAAATAGTATTGTATCAACTTGAGTGGCCATAGGTTGGTTCCTTTCTTTTATTCCATTCTGCCCGTTTCCAAATCGTTGCAACCACAATGGTTAAAGCAACCGCTGTACATAATCGAATGAGTAGTAACGGAAGAATCGGGATGCCGAGTGGCACAAAGATTAACGTATCCTCTACTACCGCGTGGCACGCGACAAGGAATATAAACGCGAGAGTAGCATCCTTACGACTTACGCCATCTTCTTTGACGGCCTGAATCATGATTCCTGCACCGTAAGCCAGGCCAATCGTTAACCCGGCAACCAATGTCATGGATGTATTTTCCTTCATTCCAAGTCCTCTAGTGACAGGCGCCATCCAGCGTGAAAATACATCCAGCCATTTTTTATCTTTGAGAATCTGCATAATAACCATCAGCGGAATCACAATTAAAGCAAGCTGGAGAATTCCAAGACTCGCTTTTTGTAAGCCCTCAAATACAATGGCTCCCCATGTATCGGGTGTACTTTCTTTAGCAGGAAGCAGCCCATATTGAGCAATGCTTCCCCCACCCTTCCAGAGGAGATTGATTAAAATGGCCGAAACAGATGCAAGCCCGAGTCTTACCAAAAGAATGACCCAGAGCTTGACTCCCACCTTTAACGCAACGCCGGTCTCAATAAATAAATTATGTGAGAACGAAAGCATCACGGCTAATATGAAGACTTCTTTTACCGTTAAATCTATAGATAGGATCGCTCCAATCCCTGCATATAAGTTTAAGGTATTACCTAAAACCAACGGAATGGCAGCTTCTCCACTTAATCCAAACACACCCATGATTGGAGAAATAAGGTCAATCACCCACGGTAAAACCGGTGTGAACTGTAAAATATATACAAGTAATGTAACAGGAAAAATAACTTTTCCTAATGTCCAAGTCGTCTTAAGACCTACCTGTAGACCTTTCTTACAGGACGACAAAAGCATCCTACATACCCCCAGCTGTTATCCTTCTAAGTAGCGTTCTTTTGCAAAACCTTTTGTTCTTCTGAAAATCCAAATCGCAATGGCAACCACAATAAGTACGAGTGATAGTACCTGAGCAATTCGAAGATCCATCGTCAACATTAGACTATCCGTTCTCATTCCTTCAACGAAAAATCTCCCAATAGAATACCAGATTACATAAGATAAGAAAATTTCACCGCGTTTCAGGTTAACTCTTCTTAAACCTAACAACACAAGAATTCCGACTGCATTCCATATAGATTCATATAGGAATGTTGGGTGGTAATAGGCCCCATTGATATACATTTGGTTGATAATCCAATCTGGTAGGAATAGGTTTTCTAAAAATTGTCGACTAACCTCTCCACCATGTGCTTCTTGGTTCATAAAATTTCCCCAACGACCAATCGCTTGACCAATTAACAAACTTGGAGCAGCAACATCCGCTAGCTTCCAGAAAGAAATACCTTTAATTCGAGTAAAAATGACAGCAGTTCCCACTGCACCAATTAAGGCACCATGAATGGCAATTCCACCTTCCCAGATTTTAATGATGTCACCTGGGTTTTGTGAAAAATAAGACCATTTAAATAACACATAATAAATGCGGGCACAAAGGATACTAATCGGAACGGCCCAAAGCATCAAATCAGCGAAAATTTCACTATCAATACCTCTTTTTGTTCCCTCTCTCATGGCAACAACTAGAGCTAAAATAATGCCTAGCCCGATTAGTAAACCATACCACCTGACTTCCAATGGTCCGATTGCGAATGCGATTGGATCAATTGGTGTAATGTTATTCTCCATTTAATTCACCTTCCCTTATGAAAAGTCATGATCACTATCTTCTATTACATCTGACAAACGGTTTGTAAACTGTTCAGCTGCGTTTACACCCATTCTTTTTAGTCTAAAATTCATTGCTGCCACTTCAATGATAACGGATAAATTTCGTCCAGGGCGTACTGGAATTGTGAGTCTCGGGAGTTCCGTATCAATGATTTTGATTTTTTCTTCATCGAGACCGAGGCGATCATATTGTTTCTTCGGATCCCAAAGTTCTAAGTTCATGACAATTGTAATTCGTTTATAGTTTCGAACAGCTCCCGCTCCAAACAATGTCATGACATTGATGATACCTAAACCTCTAATTTCAAGAAGATGCTCGATTAAGTCTGGTGCATTCCCGACTAATGTATTCTCATCTTCCTGTCTAATTTCCACACAGTCATCTGCCACTAATCGGTGACCTCTCTTCACTAGTTCAAGTGCGGTCTCACTCTTACCCACTCCACTTTTACCAGTAATAAGCACACCAACTCCATACACATCTACAAGAACACCATGCATAGCAGTAGATGGTGCCAACTTACTCTCTAAGTAATTAGTAAGTCGACTCGAAAGCCTAGTTGTTTTCATCGTTGATGTCAATAGAGGTACAGATTCTCGATTGGATGCTTCTATCAGCTCTTCTGGAACCTCTAGATCTCTAGAAACAATAATCGCTGGCGTAATGTCAGTACAAAGCCGATCCATTCTTTCTCTTTTTTCACTTGTCGAAAGTTTATTAAAAAAAGTGAGTTCAGTTTTACCTAACAATTGAATTCTCTCGGATGGATAGTACTCAAAGTAACCGGCCATTTCAAGTCCGGGGCGGTTTAAGTCACTTGTCATAATGGGGCGATTGATTCCTTCTTCCCCACTCACCAACTCAAGGCCTAATTTTTCCATGATGTCTTTAGTACGAACTTTTGCCAAGGATATTCCTCCTTTTATTTCAAAGAGCTCTCGTATGAAATGTCACACAGTTACCCCATATTATACTATTGGTTGTACCGTTTTTTATAAAAAGAATTACGCAATGTATCATTCCATATTGTACCACGAATTCAATAAACACCAAACATTTGTCATTCACTAAACTAAATGTATAGACCAGTGATGTAGAATAGGCTATGTATTTCCTGTTTTACAAACCTTTAATCAAATATACATATAGAATAGACAAAAGTTGTATAGACATTTAATAAAGCAAATTCTATACTTGTAGTAGAGATACCGAGTCAGGAGATGTCATGATGGTTAAAACTAAAGAATGGTTCATTATAAACGGCCATATTTATACTGGAGAAAATCAGATTCCAAATGGGTATATTCACATTGTAGATGGGAAAATTGCTGAAATGGGACCGATGGAGTCCGCCCCTTCCCATATGGAAAACTACTTCGATGCTGCTGGACAGAGAATCGTTCCTGGATTCATCGATGTTCACATTCACGGAGTAGGTGGAGCAGACACGATGGACGCCACCGATGAAGCTTACCAAACGATGGCTTCCTTCCTCCCACAAGAGGGAACGACAAGCTTTTTAGCCACAACGGCCACCCAAAGTATTGAAGCCATTGAAAGGGCATTAGCCGGAGTAGCTCATTATCGAGAAGAAAATGAGCAAATAGGCGTTGCAGAGATGCTCGGTGTACACCTAGAAGGCCCGTTCTTAAACCCAAGTAAAGCCGGTGCACAGCATCCTTCTTTTATCCAAGACCCAAATATCGAACTGTTTGAAAAATGGAGAGGTTTATCAGATGACTGTATCAAACTTGTCACACTCGCTCCCGAGCGTGAAAACGGGTATGCGTTCATTGAATATTTAGCGCAAAATGGAATTATTGCTTCGATCGGACATTCAGACGCAACCTACGACGAAGTGAAAGAGGCCATAGCAAAAGGCTTAAGTCATGCTACTCACCTATATAATGCGATGAGACCATTACACCACCGAGATCCTGGTGTCGTAGGTGCAGCCCTTCTTCATCGCGAACTGACAGCGGAGTTAATCGCGGATGGTATTCACGTTCACCCAATGATGTTAGAACATGCGATTCAATCAAAGGGTGTAGACCGAATAGTTCTGATTACTGACTCAATGAGGGCAAAGTGCCTGAAAAGTGGAACCTACGATTTAGGTGGACAAGAAGTGTTTGTGGAAGACAATAAAGCTACTCTTGGAGATGGAACATTAGCCGGTAGTGTGCTTCGCATGAAAGACGCTGTAAAACTTATATCAAATGAAACCAGCTTCAGCTTAGAAGATGCGATTCAATTCACATCCGTTAACCCAGCTAAAGAGCTTGGAATTTTTAACCGTAAAGGTAGCCTAGCCGTTGGTAAGGACGCAGATGTCGTAGTCTTGGATTCACAATTTGATGTACAGCTGACTTTCTGTCGAGGGGAAGTGGCGTATAGCCGTAAGGGGGTTAAATCATGAAACTAATTGCTTGTAAGGACTATAAAGAAATGAGCAAAAAGGCAGCTAAAGAAATCCTAGAATTAGTTCACAGTGAAAAACGCTGTACACTAGGATTAGCAACCGGTAGTACTCCAGAGGGTGTTTATAAAGCACTTGTTGAAGATTTTAACAAGGGGGAAACTTCATATAAACAAGTTTCTAGTGTAAACCTAGATGAATATGTAGGATTAACGAAAGACAACCCAAATAGCTATCATCATTACATGAAGTCAAACCTTTTCCAACATATTGACCTTCCAGAAAATCAACAGCTGATTCCGAATGGAGTAGCTAATGATTTGGAAGTAGAATGTAGAGAATATGAAAAAACGATTGCTGAACTCGGTGGAGTTGATTTACAGTTACTTGGAATTGGGCACAATGGCCATATTGGTTTTAATGAACCGAGGACTCCGTTTTCGAGTCGGACACATGTGGTTGATTTAGCAGAAAAAACAAGAAAAGCTAATGCACGCTTTTTCTCAGATATTACAGAGGTTCCCGCACAAGCCATTACAATGGGAATTGAAACCATCATGGAAAGCAAGAAAATTTTATTGCTGATCTCAGGAAAATCAAAAGCAGAGGCTCTTTCAAAACTAATAAATGGACCTATTGATGAATCTTTTCCCGCTTCCATCTTGAAAAACCATCCGAACGTTACTATCATGGCTGATGAGGAAGCGATGTCGTTGTTAGAAGAGGAAGCTGTGGGTAGACAGCATATTTTATAAAAAAACAGGGTTGGAGCTCACTCCACCCTGTTTTTATTTTTTCCGCATCGGTTCAATAACCGCTTTGTTTATAACTAAGTTAGCCACAGACATGATAATCGCAATAATAATCGCAAAGCCAAAGCTACTTATTTCAAACGCATCGCCCATCAAAGAATCGGTCAGGACCAGGGTTATTGCATTGATGACAAATAGGAAAAATCCTAGTGTAAAGAAGGTCACCGGCAAGGTTAAAATCACCAAGATCGGTCTCACTATGATATTCAGAATGGACAGGATAAAGCTTGCAATCACCGAGGCCATAAAGCTTTCCACGTGAAGTCCTTCTGTAAAATATCCTGCTAAAGCTATAAATATAATGGCGTTGATTAAAATCCCAATTAGCCACTTCATCGGCAATAAACCCCTTTTTTCCTAAATAATCATTTCATATAACATATCCTTACCCTACTCTTCGACTTTTCAACCACAAATCCTTTTTTTAAATGGACGGTAACACACTTTTTTTATTTTGTTCTTCGTTCATACCTCTTGTCTAGCTTTTACTTCACTAATGTTGATGGAACCTGTTTTGCTCTCAGCAAAGATGTATGCCTTCTGCTCAGCTGTTTTCTCCGTTTGGAACGTGACTTGTTTCTGCAATACTTCGCTCTTTTCCACATGAACATCAGCCTCAAGGTTAACGTTCACATTTCCCATATTCGTTTTTAATTCTCCTTGTGCCGGAATTCCTTTTGGAAGTGCTAGGTTAATTCCGCCTGTACCTGCTTTTAATCGTACTGTATTCACATCCAGGTTATGAATATCACAGTTTACACTTCCATTTAAGCACTGTAAGTCAACTTTCTTAAACTCACCTGAAGCCACAAGCTTTCCGTTAATTGACTCACCTTCTAAGTTTTCTACGCTACAATTATTTAAGCTAATTTTTCCATTTGTGGACTCTGCATCTACATTTTCCCCACGAATTCCGTCAATTTGGATTGAACCATTAACTGATTTTATAATGTTCTTTTTAGATTGTAGGGACTCTGATTTAAACGAGCCATTAAAAAGCTTAGCCCAAATAAGATCGTATTCTTGCTTTGGAATATAGGCATGTGCATCTACCTTCAAAATCTTCGGCTGTGATACAAAGCGTAATTTTCCATCCTTTACAGAAAAAACAGAACTCTTCAAGAAGACATCTCTTGCTTCATCTTGATTCTCGACTTTATACACTTTAGCTTGGCACTCAATACGAACTTCCTTCTGTTCCCATGGAGTAAGCTTCAATGAACCGTATGGAATATCGAATTCTACTTCTGAAATCTCAGCATCTGTATGTTGAAAAATATGAGAAATCTCAATACCCTTCGCCCACTGAAGATCCAAATCAATTTCTTTAATCTTTTTCACAGCTAAATCCACAAAATCTAGTAACTTATGTTTTGCCTGTTGAAACGATTGGCTATTGGTATATTGCTGCTTCGAATCTTCAAATACCTTTTCATCCTCTTCGAACAATGGGTCATCCTTTTTCGATAAAATCGTAACCTTAGGTCCCTCTTTGTGTTCACTTGTGCCTTTCTTTTCTTTATATTCAGCTTCTAACTTTTCTATCAATGTCAATGCTTCCTCAACTGTGATAGTCCCTTTTTCCACCATTTTTAAAATACGCTTTCTCTCTTCCTTCATAAGTAAGTCCTCCCTTATTATTAAAAATCCCCTTAGACTTGAATTAGATACCGCGTAACCAATATTTAGCGTTCTTTATGACTCCATTATAACAACCGTACATTCCTTTCAACTCCGTCTGGAGGATGAAAGAGACTACAGTTAGAGTCGTAAAAATTATAAATCTATATATAGAATACGTTTTGAGTGGGCGGAGGTTTCATTGAGAATTTTGAAGTTGGTGTGGGACATAGAGGAGCGGCCGGTATGGGACACTTATATTTTTTTAATGGGACACTTGGGGGTGGTATGGGACACTTCTCTCGTTTTATGGGACACTTGGGACTTGGTATGGGACACCCCACTTGATTTATGGGACACTTGGAACCTGGTATGGGACACTCCACTTGTTTTATGGGACATGTAAGGGTAACTCTTCCATGATATCACCAAATAAAAAAACAGCCGGCCCTTCATTCACTTAAAAGGGACGGCTGTCTTTATTTCAAGAATACACTTCGGATTCCTCAATCATTTTTTTCATTCTGTCTCGATCACGTTCTAGGATTGGCTTTAAGTAACGACCTGTATGTGACTTGTCACTGGCCGCTACGTCTTCAGGTGTTCCAACTGCTACAATTGTTCCACCTTTATCCCCACCTTCAGGACCAAGATCAACAATATAGTCAGTTGCTTTAATAATATCAAGGTTATGCTCTATCACTAAAACAGTATCGCCATTATCGACTAAGCGTTGTAATACATCTAACAGACGGGCAATGTCATCCACATGAAGCCCTGTCGTTGGTTCATCCAAGATATAGAGTGAACGACCTGTCGAGCGGCGATGCAATTCAGAAGCAAGCTTCACCCTTTGGGCTTCTCCTCCAGATAATGTAGTAGCTGGCTGGCCTAGACGCATATAACCCAAGCCCACATCTGCAATCGTTTGAAGCTTACGATGAATCTTTGGAATGTTTTCGAAAAACTCAATTCCATCTTCAATCGTCATATCGAGAACATCTGAAATCGTTTTTCCTTTATATTTTACTTCTAACGTTTCACGGTTGTAGCGTTTCCCATGACAGACTTCACAAGGAACGTAAACATCAGGTAGGAAGTGCATTTCAATCTTGATAATACCGTTTCCACGGCAAGCTTCACATCTTCCGCCCTTCACGTTAAAACTAAAGCGCCCCTTTTTATAACCTCTCACTTTCGCCTCATTGGTTGAAGCAAAGACATCACGAACATCATCAAAAACACCTGTATACGTTGCTGGATTAGACCTTGGTGTTCTTCCGATTGGGGATTGGTCAATATCAATGATTTTCTCTAAGTGTTCAATCCCTTTCACCTGTTTATGTGCACCTGGTTTTACCTTTGAACGAGTGTAAAGTTTTTGAGCCAATGCTTTATAGAGAATTTCGTTAATAAGCGTACTTTTACCTGATCCGGAAACCCCTGTTACAACCGTAAATGTACCGAGAGGAAACTTAGCATTTACATTCTTTAAATTGTTCTCATTTGCCCCAACTACTTCTAAAAAGCGGCCATCCGGTTCTCTTCGCTTTTCTGGTAACGGGATGAACTTTTTCCCTGAAAGGTACTGTCCTGTCAAAGAATTCTCATCTTTCATAACCTCTTCAGGAGTACCCGCAGAGACAATTTGGCCACCGTGAACACCGGCTCCTGGACCAACGTCAATCAAGTAATCCGCTGCAAGCATGGTATCCTCATCGTGCTCAACCACAATAAGCGTATTTCCAATGTCTCGCATGTTTTGCAGAGTTTGGATTAACCGGTCATTGTCTCGTTGATGAAGACCAATCGAAGGCTCATCCAAAATATAGAGGACACCTGTTAATCTCGAACCAATTTGAGTCGCTAAGCGAATACGTTGAGCTTCCCCGCCAGATAAAGTACCAGCTGCACGGTGAAGCGTTAAGTAATCTAATCCCACATTATTGAGGAACCCTAATCTTTCTTTAATTTCTCGTAAAATAAGATTAGCAATCTTCATATCTTTTTCAGATAAACTCAGCTCACTAAAGAATTTGTGGGCTTCTGTGACTGACATAATCGTCACTTCACCAATATGAATATCTTGTACTTTTACTGCTAACGTCTCTTCTTTTAATCGATATCCTTTACAAGCTGGACAAGCATGTTGTGCCATATACTGTTCCATTTGCTCACGGATATAGTCCGAACTTGTTTCTTTGTAGCGTCTTTCCACATTTCCGATGACGCCTTCAAATACAATGTAGTTTTCACGGACTTGTCCAAAATCATTTTCATAACGGAAATAGATTTTTTCGCCATCCGATCCGTATAAAACTTTATCCATTAAATGTTTTGGAATATCTTTTACTGACATATCCATGTCAATTCCGTAGTGTTGGCATACGGCCTGTAGAAGCTGTGGATAAAATTGTGAACTAGTTGGTTCCCAAGGTGCAATCGCGTGATCATTCAAAGTGAGTTCCCAGTTTGGAACCACCAAATCCTTATCGACCTCAAGCTTGGTTCCCAATCCGTCACACTCTGGGCAAGCACCAAATGGACTATTGAAAGAGAACATTCTAGGTTCTAGCTCACCAATGGAAAATCCACAGAGTGGACAAGCATGGTTTTCACTAAATAGGAGCTCTTCTTCCCCAATGACATCCACAACCACATTGCCTTCACCTAGTTTTAAAGCCGATTCAAGTGAGTCAGCAAGACGTGCTTCTACCCCTTCTTTAACCACAATACGGTCCACAATGACTTCGATGTTATGTTTTTTATTTTTTTCTAACTCAATGTCATCCCCAAGGTCATGAATCTCACCATCGATTCGAACCCTTACGTACCCTTGCTTCTTGATATCTTCTAGTACCTTTACGTGCATACCCTTTTTACCAGAAACAATTGGGGAAAGAATTTGTAGCTTCGTTCTCTCAGGATACTTTAAAATACGGTCCACCATTTGTTCAATCGTTTGGGAAGTAATTTCAACTCCGTGTTTTGGACAAATTGGTTTACCAACTCGCGCAAAAAGAAGACGTAGATAATCATAGATTTCCGTAACCGTTCCAACCGTCGAACGCGGGTTTCGACTGGTTGTTTTCTGGTCAATTGAAATAGCTGGGGATAGTCCCTCAATCGTATCCACATCTGGTTTGTCCATTTGTCCTAAAAATTGGCGGGCATAAGCAGAAAGTGACTCAACGTATCGACGTTGCCCTTCTGCGTAAATCGTATCAAACGCTAACGAGGACTTCCCGGAACCAGAAAGTCCTGTTAGCACGACTAATTTATCTCTTGGTATGGTTACATCTATATTCTTTAAATTATGGGCTCTAGCCCCTTTGACGATAATTTGATCCTTCGCCATGAAAGAATCATCCTTCCGCTTTCAGCTCTAGTAATAAATCACGAAGCTCTGCAGCTCTCTCGAAGTTGAGGGCTTTTGCAGCTTCTTTCATTTCTTTTTCCATGTTGGCTATTACTTTTTCTCGCTCTGCCTTCGTTATTAACTTTGGCTTTGCAGGTGTTTCTTTGTATTCTGCAGGATCTTCTGCAGCATATGTTGCACGAATGACATCGCGGATTTCTTTTTTAATCGTTTGAGGAGTAATTCCGTGTTTTTCATTATATTCTTCTTGAATGGAACGTCTCCGCTTTGTCTCTTCAATTGCGACTTTCATTGAATCCGTAACTTTATCTGCATACATAATGACGTGACCGTTCGCATTACGTGCTGCGCGACCAATCGTTTGAATTAGAGAACGCTCTGAACGTAAGAAGCCTTCTTTGTCGGCATCTAAAATGGTCACCAGAGACACTTCTGGTATATCCAAACCTTCTCTTAGAAGGTTGATTCCAACAAGAACGTCATAGACGCCAAGTCTCAACTCCCTAATGATCTCAATTCTTTCTAATGTTTTTACTTCAGAATGTAGGTAATTGACCTTTATTCCGATTTCTTTTAGATAACGCGTAAGATCCTCTGACATTTTTTTGGTCAAAGTGGTGACAAGCACTCTTTCATTCTTCTTCACGCGCTCTTGGATCTCACTAATTAAATCATCAATTTGACCTTCGATTGGACGTACATCTATTGTAGGATCTAGGAGACCCGTTGGACGAATAATTTGCTCAATCATTTCTGGACTATGTTCTTGCTCATAAGGACCTGGTGTTGCGGAAACATAGATTGCTTGGTGAACTCTCTTTTCAAACTCCTCAAAACGAAGAGGTCGGTTATCCATAGCTGAAGGCAAACGGAATCCGTGGTCTACCAGTACTTTTTTCCTCGCCTGGTCCCCATTAAACATGCCTCTAACCTGAGGAAGCGTCACGTGCGACTCATCAATGACTAAAAGAAAATCGTCAGGGAAGTAGTCTAATAAAGTATAAGGCGTAGACCCTGGTGGTCGTAACGTTAAATGACGCGAATAGTTTTCAATTCCTGAACAGAATCCCATTTCACGCATCATCTCAAGATCATATTTTGTTCTTTGTTCTAATCGCTGTGCCTCTAAAAGCTTGTTTTCTGAGCGCATATGCTCAAGCTGTTCTTCAAGCTCTTTTTCGATATTTTCAATGGCAATTCTCATCTTCTCTTCGCGAGTTACGAAGTGGGATGCTGGGAAGATCGCAACATGATCGCGGTCACCTAATACTTCTCCAGTTAACGCATCCACTTCACGAATTCGATCAATCTCATCACCGAAAAATTCTACGCGGATACAATGTTCATCTTTAGAAGCTGGGAAAATTTCTACAACATCTCCACGCACCCGGAAGGTTCCACGCTTAAAGTCGATATCATTTCGATCGTACTGTATATCTACGAGTTTACGAAGTAATTGATTCCGTTCAATCTCCATCCCTAGTCGAAGTGATAATACAAGTTCACTATATTCTTCAGGAGAACCTAAACCGTAAATACACGAAACACTCGCGATAACAATGACATCTTTGCGCTCAAATAAGGCAGATGTCGCGGAATGTCGCAGTTTATCGATTTCATCGTTAATACTTGCATCTTTTTCTATAAAGGTGTCCGTTTGTGGGACATACGCTTCTGGTTGGTAGTAATCATAGTAGCTGACAAAGTATTCAACGGCATTATTCGGGAAAAACTCTTTAAACTCACTGTACAACTGACCAGCCAACGTTTTATTGTGAGCAATCACAAGTGTTGGCTTGTTTATTTCCTTAATGACATTGGAAACAGTAAACGTTTTACCGGTCCCTGTTGCACCAAGTAAGGTTTGGTGAGTCTTTCCTTGACGGATGCCTTCCACTAATTTTTTTATCGCTTCAGGCTGGTCTCCTTGGGGTTGATACTTAGAGACGAGCTCAAATTGGTCCTTCATACTGACAAGCCCCCTACCCTTTCACATTTGCGCATTATGTAAAACGAGCATATGTTCCTTTCTTTTACATACTTATCATTCTACCACAATACATACAGAAATAACCAGAGGGAATGCGAATAAATGTTCGGTTTTTTCGATTATGTCCATATAAATAAAAAAAGCCCTCCACAACTGTGAAAAGCTTCTACCCAGATTCTTCTTTAGATTTTGTTTTTAGATTCCGCAACATTCTTCTTGAATACCAAAAGCCAAACGTCAATGACATGGCATCAATAATGTTCACATACCATGTGTGTGTAAATCCTTTGTAAGCCGATGCCGTAATTAAAGCAACCGTTATAATGAGCGCAACAACCGAACTGTACGTTACTCTTGCGAAAAGAATGACTAATAGTGCAGGCAAAAATATAGCAGCAATGACTTTATCAATCATAAGCAGGTCCTTTCCGTATCATCAGTTGCATCTTATTATAATGGTTTTCATTTCTGTTTAAAAGCAAGATATAGATGTAAAACAGGGTGGAAGCGCGGCCTCCACTGTTCTGCAACGGTTAGTCTACATAAATATATCCAATCATCGGAGCTTGATGGTGCTCACCTTGATGAATGGTACAGACGATTTTATAAACGCCTTCTTTATCAAATTGGAGAGGTACTACTGTTTCCTCACCTTTCTTGACAGTCCCTCTTATATCGGTACCCTCAATATAAAATGGATGTTCAGACCCGTTAATTCCATAAATCTTCAGGTTCACCTTTTCCCCTTTTTCAATAAAGATAGAACCAGGATCCCAACGATACGCATCCATGGTCTTTCCATTCTCCATCGTCATCGTAAACTCAGCGGTAATCATGTGAATATCTCGAACATCCTCCGACTTGGAATCCTGCAAAAAACCAAACGCTGGCTCACTCTCTGTACTCATAAAATACAGGAACCCTCCAATTAAAACAACAACAAAGAGCGCTAGCCATGTGACTATATTCTTCTTTTTCACCACAATAAACTGCATACCTCATCCTCCTAGACATGTACTAGTACAAGCATATGCAGGATAGTAGGGGGAACTTGTCTGTTTTTTAGGAAAAGTTTGGGGGAAATTATTGTTATGGTTATTGAAACCGGCATTTCCATTTAATTATGAAGTTGGTAGCCAGCTTTTAATTCATTTGGGTTTAACACTTAATAGCTTTGCGTGAAAATGTAACGAAGTGAATTGAAACAGAACTTCACTCTATTGCTGGATTAAATAGGCAGAATATTTGATTATTTACCCAACCCTTGATAAAATGTAAATGTAAACGTTTTCATTAGTGAGAAAGTAGGGATTCCCGTGGTTACGAATGAGACGAAGCTACGAAATGAAGCCTATGAAAAGCTTTTTGGAAAACCGAAAGAAACGGCTGAACCTGGAGACTGGGTCGCCAATTACAGCATGGTATTACTCGCTATCTTGATTTGTTTACTTTTCAATTGACTATGTATGCTCTCTTCTTTTAGAAGAGAGTCTTTTTTTACGCTTTGATATGGTATAAATCCTTAAAGTATTGAAGTGTTTTCATTTGCTCTTTTTCAGAAGCATCCGGCGCAAAACTCCAACCCATTTTTTCCATTATATCCTTATACATAAATTCAATCTCTACTTGTTGCAGGGCCATTTCAAAATGGATTTGTTTGACTTTTTTCGTTTCCATCATTAGAGCTGACATAAAGTTTGTGTTTGCCATATTCTTGGTTGTGTTCACCATTTCTGTTGCGATATCACGGTCATGAATAGAAGGTTCGAGCTCCCAATTTGTCCAGCCAGCCATACTTTGCCTAAAAGAATCTATATTAGGCAGCATAACTTCTCCCGTATAATGGGGATCAATTAGCTGAAGCATCACAACTACATGGCTTTTCATTATTTCATATTGAAGCTGGAATAATCTCTTCAACTCTTCGTGTTTTACTAAAGATTGATACAGCTTTATTTTCTTAAGAACGCCTTTATGAACGGTTAAATGTTCAGACATTAACCCTAAATCAATAGCTTTAATTTTCACAGACTCACCCTCCTGTTTCACTTCTCTTTAGATACCCTATGAAACGGAAGCTTGTTCGGTTATTTCCTATTTATCTCAAAAAGAAAAGACGTTCCTTTAAAAGGAACGCCCCACTCATTTACTTCACTTCTTTTTTCAACAACCCGACCATAATCGCCGTAACAAAGGAACCTATTAAAATTGCTAACAAGTATAGGAACGGATTACCTTCTACAATCGGAATAACAAATGCACCACCATGTGGAGCTGGTAGACCTACTCCAAACAACAGTGTTAACGCACCAGCTACTGCAGATCCGACAACAGCTGAAGGAATGACACGAGCTGGATCCGCTGCAGCAAATGGAATCGCTCCTTCTGTGATGAAGGAAGCTCCCATGACGTAGCATGTTTTTCCTGTTTCTCTTTCAGCCTTTGTAAATTTACGTTTAAAGAAAGTGGTAGCAATCGCTAATCCTAGTGGAGGCACCATTCCCCCTGCCATAATCGCAGCATGGGGTGCAAAGTTACCCGCGTCAATCATCGCAATCCCGAAGGTAAACGCTGCTTTGTTAATAGGACCCCCCATATCAATGGCCATCATTCCACCTAAAATCAAACCAAGCAGTACTAGATTTCCAGTACCAAATCCACTCAACCATGATTCTAATCCATTATTAATGGCTTTCACAGGTTCTACAACCACGAACATCATGATTAGACCTGTTATTAAAATTCCAAACAAAGGATATAAAAGTACGGGTTTAATCCCCTCAAGAGACTGAGGAAGTTTTGCGAACGCACGCTTTACACCTAGTGTCACGTAACCCGCTAAGAAACCGGCAATCAATCCACCTAAAAACCCTGCATCACCTGAAGCTGCCATTAAACCACCGACCATACCAGGAGCAAATCCAGGACGGTCTGCGATACTAGAAGCAATGAAACCAGCTAGCACAGGAATCATAAGTGCAAAAGCATTACCGCCACCAATGATGCTCAAAGCTTCTGCAATTGGATGATAGGAAGGATCATTCGGGTCTGCCGCATTGATTCCAAAAATAAAGGAAATCGCAATCAGAATTCCTCCACCAACTACAAATGGAAGCATATTAGAAACACCATTCATTAAATGCTTATAAAATCCGCTTCTCTTTTCTTTTGGTTGTTCATCCGATTCCGAGCTCGCATTTCCATCCGCATGGTACACAGGAGCATCTTGCTTAACTGCTTTTTCTAAAAGCTCCTGTGGTTTACGAATCGCTTGCGCAACCGGAACTTGGATTACATTTTTTCCATTAAAGCGTGCCATCTCAACACTCTTATCCGCTGCCACAATGATAGCTGCTGCCGATTTGATATCTTCTGCTGTTAGTTTATTTTTGACACCACTCGAACCATTCGTTTCAACCTTCACATCAATACCCAGTTCACTAGCTTTTGCTTTCAGAGCATCTGCTGCCATGTATGTGTGTGCAATACCTGTTGGACAAGCCGTAACTGCCAAAACTCTACCTTTACTAGATGAAGTAGATTCCTCTTGAGTTTCCTCTTCGTCTCCTTCCTGCTCTGCTTCTTTTTGGTCAATCGCTGCCAAAATTCCATCCACCGATTCAGCTTTTAATAGAGTTTGACGGAAATTAGTATCCATTAAGAATGAAGACAAGCGAGACAGCGTTTCTAAGTGTGCATTGTTTGCTCCTTCACTCGCTGCAATCATAAAGAATAAATGTGCTGGCATACCGTCTAGTGATTCATAGTCAATGCCATCCTTAGAACGACCGAAAGCAATGGCTGGTGTTTGAACTGCACTCGTTTTGGCATGAGGAATCGCAATTCCTTCCCCAATTCCTGTTGTGCTCTGTGCTTCTCGGGCAAGAATAGCCTCTTTATATTTTTCTTGATCTACGAGTTTTCCTGCAGAACCAAGTTTTTGTACGAGTTCATCTATAACATCTGATTTTGATGTAGCTTCTAAATCTAGCACAATCGTATCAGCTTTTAACAATTCTGTTATTCTCATCGTTGCTACTCCTTTTCAATCGTTTTTACAGCGATTTGTGGCAGTAATATTTCCATCTCAGACTTTGTACATAAATCTTCTGAGAAAGCGGTCGCACTTCCACAGGCAACCCCAGTTTTAAAGGCATGTAATAAATCACCAGTTTCAACAAAGGATGCTAAATATCCAGCTACTGTTGAGTCGCCAGCACCAACAGAATTTTTCAATTCTCCTTTTGGAACATTGGCATATGCAATTGTTTCTTCGCTAACCAGAACAGCACCTTCTCCGCCAAGCGTTACCAGTATATTAGTAGGACCCAAATCTAGCAGATTTTCAGCATATTGAAGTACATCTTCTTTAGAATGAATCTCTACCCCTAATAAATCGCTTAATTCATGGTGATTTGGTTTTATAAGAAAAGGTTTATATTTCAATAGATTCTTTAACGTTTGACCACCAGTATCTATCACAAAGCGAATGTTGTTTTCTTGACAGAACTTCGCGATTGTTTCATAAAATTTAGCTGGCAACGAAGGCGGTAAACTTCCGGCCACGACTAAAATGTCATCCTGAGTAAGAGAAGCTAATTTATCCAAAAGCTGTTGCTGCATATCTTCTGAAATATTGGCCCCTTGTCCGTTAATTTCTGTTTCTTTTTCTGCCTTAAGCTTTACGTTCACTCGGGTTGGTTCATCGTGTTGGATAAAATCTTGTGTGATTCCATCCCGCTCCAGAAAGTCCTGGATAAACTTGCCTGTAAAACCGCCTACATACCCTAGAGCAACATTGGGAACCCCTAGATTTTTTAATACTCTTGAAACATTAATCCCTTTACCCCCTGGGTAAAAAGCTGTTTTTTGGGCGCGGTTGAGTTTTCCTAATGAGACTTCTTCTATTTCGACTAAGTAATCAATAGAAGGGTTCAACGTACATGTGTAAATCATGATGTCACAACCTTTATTGTTGTTTTCTTGAAGTAGCTTGTTAGACTTTCCTCTTCAATTGAATCCGTTAAAATAATGGCATCCTTAATGTCCGCAATTTTTGAAAAAGTGACCTCTTGAAATTTTGAAGAATCAGCCAAAACAAAAGCGTCTCTGCTCCCTTTCATCGCGAGCTGTTTAACAGCTGCTTCTTCAGGGTCAGGAGTGGTATAGCCATAGTCCTCATGAATCCCATTAACACCGATAAAACTTTTATCAAAACGATAGGAAGACAGTCCTGCTAAAGCTCCACTTCCTACCAGGGCTTTTGTGGTTCTTTTTATATATCCACCGATTAAGTAGGTATCAATTCCTTGTTCAATCAGTGCGTCAAGGTGTGTTAAACCATTCGTCACCACTTTAATGTGCTGCGCCTTAATAAAGGGAATCATTTGAAGAGTAGTTGTACCAGCATCTAAATAGATACAATCCCCATCTTCTATAAGAGAAGCTGCATATTTTGCAATGATTTCTTTTTCCTTTAGGCGTTGCGATGACTTCTCTGAAATACTTTGTTCAATCCCTTTTTGATGCAGTAAAGAAGCGCCTCCGTGAACGCGCTTTAGCTTTTGCTCATGCTCCAGTTGACTTAAATCTCTGCGAATTGTTGACTCTGATGAGGAAGTAGCTTCAACAAACTCCTGTAGTTTAACTACTCCCTTATCTTTTAATAGGTTTAAAATAATTCTATGTCGATCAGGGGTTAGCATATAGCATCTCCACCCTTTGTCCTATATTGTTTACTTTACATATGATATCGGAAGCTCTTTCAGAAATCAATCATTTTCAACCAAATCTAATCATTAACATTCAATTTCGGTCATAAAATATACAAAAAAATCCGGCCACCTAATAGTAGGTGAACCGGATTTAGAAATTTTTATATAACCTGCTCTCGAAGCCATTCACTAATAACAGACTCCAAATCTTCAGATGTCCACAATGTAATAACAGCCTCTTTGTTGCGCTTCTTTACATAGTCCTGCACAAAGCATGTTCCTAAGTAATAGCCTAAACGATTGAAGCCAAAATAGCTTCCACCAGACAGTCGGAACCATTCCCGCTCTTTGTC
This sequence comes from Bacillus carboniphilus, assembly GCF_039522365.1. Lineage (GTDB taxonomy): Bacteria > Bacillota > Bacilli > Bacillales > JC228 > Bacillus_BF > Bacillus_BF carboniphilus. Next base: position 48,575 of record NZ_BAAADJ010000005.1, read on the forward strand.
AAAACTCCACTGTCCCGCATCCTCCAAGAAACGTTCCGCTATCTTCCTATGATTCTCTTTACAAAATTGAAGCCATTCGTCCCCTTCGTCATCATAGGAAAAATAAATAGATTCGTTTTGACCGGAATTGGCTGTTAGCATGGATAAATAGGTCGCGATTCCCTCACGATATAATGAAGTTACACCATGCTCCCAATCTACCTCCGACCACTTGATCCCTGCCTGATCACTCAAATAGTTGTGATAAATGTGGCCAATTTCATGAGCAACAATCACCTCAAGGTGGGCGGGGTCACTAGAAAGTTTTTCAATGGCAAAGTAGACATCTCCAATGATTTTTCTTTCAACAAATGCATTGGAACCGTAGCCTCCTACAAAAATATGAAAATTAAGGTCTAATTTTGTTCCAAAAAGGACTTTAAACCGGTCCATGACGCTCTCGATTATAGTAGGCAACCGGTTTGCAACCAGCTTTAGCTCTTCTATTTGTGATGGATATCTTTCAATCGCAGCTGTCAAACGTTCTTCCGTTTTCGGGCAATGATACTGAAAATACTCTTTAAAAATATCAGGATATTGAGCATAGTAGGTGTCTAAATCCTGTAAAGATAAGCAATCTACTTCCTTATACAGTTCAAAAAAGGAATCGGCTGCGTTTTGAATGTGCATAGTATAACTAACTCCTATCTACTGAGTTTTTTATATACTTCCAATGCTTCACTTAAGAATGTGCGATCATAGCCTGTTTTTTGGTGAATCCGTTCCACCCATTCTTCTAAACTGTCTAGCTTTGAATCTGGAAACAAACCTTCCGTAGTACTTAAGAAGCTTTCCCAGTTATAAAATTCCCAATGAGCGGTCTCGTTTTTATAGGGAAGTCGACATTCTAAGAGAGGACGTCCCTTAATTAGATGTTGGCAAGCCTCGGCCGCCTTCATGAATACCGTCATCTCAATAGGCTCTGTACTATAGGTTTGTTTCGAAACTTTCCCATTTGGACGATGGTAGTAGACCTCTATATCCTGACCAACCGTCTTCACTTGAACATTAGCACCAGGGAAAAATCCGCTCACAGGCTTATCTGTGTATTCTTCACTCTCTGAATCTATCAAAATAGGAAGGAGCCATTGGTCCCCTAAATCACATAGGTAGCGCTGCCCCTTATCATTCACGGCAATGACACCAACGTGTGCTCGTTCATTATCAATATCGTGACCAATCAAGTAAGCTTGAATTCCCTCTCTCTTAAACTCATCTAGCAACCAAATCGCCAAGTCAAAGCAATTCCCTGCAATTCCATACTGCTCACGATGTTCTCTCATAAGTTCGACACTTCGTTGCTTCGGTCCACTAGTTCGATGATAATACCAAGCTTTCGTTAATGTTTCCATGGGAAACTGGTCGAATTTTTTCCATACTTTTAAAATGTCTGATGTGGGATGCATGGTCGTCCTCCACTAGCTTTTACCATTATTATACAACAAACGTTTCTGCTTGAGTTATGAAAAAGTGCTTAACTAATAAACAGAAAGTTAGTAGTTTAATGATCGAAGAGATTTTAGTACTTTCCTTCATGATTTTAAAAAATGCCTGCATCAACATTCAGATGGGCATTTTTTCTATTCCTAACTCATTTGTGTTAGTTTATTTAGTATTTGGAAGTGGTACTATTTGGTTCTTTACTGCATATATCACAACTTGAGAACGACTTTTTACATTTAGTTTCTTGAATATTTTACTTACATGTATTTTTACCGTTTTATCACTTATAAATAAGCGGTCAGCAATCTCTTTATTGGAAAGACCTTCAACTAGGCATTGCAAGACTTCTTTTTCTCTTTCCGTTAAAATCGTACTCTCTTCTTCTGGGTTACCTTTCTGTTGGTGAAAGTTCAACAGTTTTTTTGTCATAGTAGGATGAATGACAGACTCACCGTTTGCTACTGTTCGGATTGCATCAATCACCTGTTGGGATGGAGCATCTTTTAATAAATATCCATCAGCCCCTTCTCTGATAGCAGACATGAAAAACTCATCATGGTTATGCATGGTTAATATTAGTACTTTGGTAGATGGGTAATTCTTTTTCAAAAGGCTGGTCACTTCAACACCATTCATCTTTGGCATATTAATATCCATAAGGACGATATCCGGATTGCAATCCTTAATCTTTTCCAAAGCATCTTCTCCGGAAACTGCTTCACCCACAACTCGGATATCTTCCTCAGCTTCTAACAGGTTCCTTAAACCATCTCTTAAAATAGCATGGTCATCCACCAACATGAGATTGATCAAAATCTACTCCCCCCTCTATTCCCATTTTCGGGACTGTTAATATGATTTCAGTTCCTTTACCTGGCTTACTGTCAATTTGAAGTGACGAGCCGATTCTTTCTGCCGCGTCATTCATCTGTAATATCCCAAAATGCGGCTCCTTTTGTGCCTTTAGCATAGCTTCTAATAATGAGAAACCGACGCCATTATCTTTAATCTTTAAAATGATGGTTTCTTTTTGGTAACTTAGTAGAATTTCGACCTTAGATGCTTTTGCGTGTTTCACAATATTTTGGACACTTTCTTGAAAGGTTTCAAATAGAATTTTTTCTACCATGGAACTTATAACTTCTGTTTTACCTCTTTCCTCAAATGTGAATTCAAGTCCTGTTTCTTGTTCAAATACTCTAATTTTATGTTTTATAGCTGATTGGAGTCCTAATCTTTCAGTTGGATTTGGCTGGAGGGCATAGATAGATTGTCTAACTTGTTTCAAGCTTCCTCTCAATTTTTCAATGCTATCAAATACCATATGTTGAGATTCCTCTGGTGACTTCTCCCATTTTCTTTGTGCTGTTTCCAGCTTCATTAAAGCACCAGCTAATGTTTGAGCAATACCATCATGAATATCCCGAGCAATTCGATTACGTTCCTCCAATAGAGTTCTCTTCTCTTTCTCTGATATAAGAACCTTGGTCTTAATCGTGACCGCTAATTGATTGGCTAGAGTTAAAATAGATTGAACCTCTCCATGATTAAAGCTTTTCGTTCTACTTCTTGCTACGACAATGACACCTATCGTTTCAGAATCTATGACGAGAGGAGCAAAAACGAAACTCCGTAGATCCGAATCAAAGCATTGTTTTACCGGAATATTTTCCTTTTTACTATCCTTTATAATAATTGGTTTTTTCATACTCTCGAATAATTGAGCCATTTCTCTCTGCAGGTCATGGTTGGGATAGACCCTTCCCTTATGATAACTAACATTCCATTTTCCATTTTCAGCTGTCCATAAAAGAATTCCTTCAACATCAATGAGTTCATGAAAGCTATATTTAAGTGCATCTACCCAATCTTTTGTGGGTAGCATTTTATTTAAAGTTGAGGTTAATGAAAATAGAGCCTTTAAACGGTTTCTTTCTGTTTTTAGTCGAACAATGACTGAACTTAAAAGCGAAAGCCCTACAAGTGGAGAGAAAAAGAAGAAAAATGAAAAAACATCAATTTCACCCCGATTTTGGCTTCCAAGGATTAGAAACAAACCGCTGTAAACAAATGATATGATTCCACTATTAAACTCAGAAAATAGCTTTTGTTTCCACACACGAAACGGATACGGTTGTGGTCTTAGCAAAAGAACTAAATCCACTAATAAATTATTAAAAAAGTAAAAAAGGATGGATAGAATAAAAAGTTCACTTAGATTCATTAAAATTCCATGAGTGCTAGTTACAAAAAGGGGTTGGAGTTTTTCAGCGAGTACTGCAGAAATAGCAAAACTTATGACTAATTGTGCAGGATTAAAAAAAGAAATCCTAAGGGGTCTGCGGTCCACAATATTAACAATAAAAATAACCAGCGCGTAGGTAATCATAGCGGAAGAAAACCCGAATACTACATATAAAGAAAAAACTATAGGAAAACTAATGGATGTATATCCTTTCCAAACAGGCATGGGATACAGCTCACAAATGGCCATAAATACAATCAAAAGGCCAAATATCCATGGATCCCAAAGAGAATCTAATTGAAAAGCTTGTAGAAAAACAAACATCCAACCAACAATAGAAATGAAGTATAAATAAATTTTTGCTGGTTTTTCCGTTTTTGGAAGAACTAGAATTTTTTTCATACTATCCTCCCCATTATTATATTTGCCGAAATATTCTTTAATCTTAATCCTACCTGAAATGATCCTTAAATTAAAGAAAAACCCAAACTGGTCAAATGACTGTGCCACTAACCAATTTGGGTAAAACCTTAAAAAGGTTTATTTCCTATTAAGTTTGACAAAATTCAAGCTCAAATTCTATTAAGCAAAGGTAATAAATCTTCATAGTTCTTTAGTATTACAAAGATGAGATTAAACCGTTATTGTGTTAAGAAGGCATGGTAGTATCTTGAAATAGCTACAGCAAAATCCCCTCTTGTAACTGTTTGAGAAGGCGCAAAGGTAGCGTAAACTGTTGGCGTTAATTCATATGTCCCCTGTGTTATTTCAAAATAAGCATTTAATATATTTAAATCTAAAGCTAATTGAACATACCCTTTAAGTTCTGTTGGAATTTGATCTGCATCTTTAATGACAACTCTCTCTTCTCCATACTGTACGGTGAGCACGCCAGAAAAACTAGTTGCTTCTTCTTGCAGACCAAGTGCTTGAACTAGTGAATAGGCTAGCTCAGTTCTTGTAACTGAATCCTCTGATGCAAAGGTTCCATCCTCTTTAGCCTTCATAACACCATCAAAAACTTGGCGTATATCTTTAAAGGCTGCTCCTCTTGCCGTTACTGCTTCAGCATATGCTACATTATGAGACTCAACATCTAGCAAGGTTGTATTTTCTGGGAGATATTGACGGATTTCAGCACCCATTACCAAATATTTAGCTAATTCAATTCTTTTTAATTGTTGATCAGGTTTAAATGTTCCGTTCTGATACCCATCTAGCAATCTCTCACTTACTGCCATTTTTATAGCTTCTGAGGCTTCATGGCCCTCAATGTCATCTAACCCCGTGTATCCACTGACTCTTGAAAATTTTAAGGTTCCATTTACCACTTCAGGTAATGCAATCCCGTCAGTAGGATTTATTTCTTCTCCCCTTAATCCGCGTAATTCTGCCTTCCAGGTACCTGGCATCGGATTATTCACTGAAACGGTTCGATCATAGTATAGAGGGAATAATAAACTAATCCCTGAGCTATACTCTGTCCCATCTGGAGCAACCAATACTAAGTTGATTGAATTGCCTGTTTGACTCAAAATACCTTCTCCGTTCACTTTTGCTACTAAGCTACTCAATCCTTCCGTAACCGTGAATACATGGGCATTATCAGAAACAAGAGTAACTGGATTATAATCAATCGAAAAGTCTTGTTGTGTTGTTTCACTTTCCACTTCACTATTAAAATTTTCGTATAAGTTAACTGTTTCACCATATGGCCTATTAGAAAAAGCTTTGTCAACTGCTGCGTATGCATTGACATAACCTGCACCTACCTCCCAGGATTCATATCCCGGCATATTTGTAGCTGTTTTTTGCAATAGCTCCTTAACGTCTGAAGGTGATAATAACGGATTAGCTTCTAATAGTAAGGCAACAATTCCTGCAACATGCGGCGTGGCCATAGATGTTCCGCTCATAACCGTGTAGTAAGGAAGGTATGCTGTTTCAATCATAGCTGCATCCACGTCAGCCGAGAGTAATGTTAGAGGGGAAACAGTCTTGGTTGAGATAATATCAACCCCTGGTGCTGTTATTGTTGGACGATCCTCCCAAGTCCACTCTTGCCCATTTAATGTGAACGTGCCACCTACTCCTTTTGTACCTCGTGATGAAAAATCAGCAAGTTTACCACTTTTTTCACCAGCAGCAACCGAAATGACCCATGGAGCTTTTGCATAAGGATTATGTGTGTTTTCACCTGGGCCTTCGTTTCCAGCTGCAAACAAAACAACAATCCCTCTGTCAAAAGCAGCTTTACTCGCTATATTAACAGGGTCATATGGATCAAAATCACCTGAAGAACCCCAAGAATTCGTGATAATGCGAATGTTGTATTCCTCTTGGTGTGTAATCGCGTAATCAAAGCCACCTAATGAATCAAGAACCAAAAGCGCACCACCTGAGCCATAGCCAATCAGATCTGCCCCTGGAGCTACACCTTCATGTTTTCCGGCTGACATTGCCCCTGTTCCACCTACCGTTCCAGCTACATGAGTACCATGTCCTGAGTTGGTATCTGTATTGATTACCCCTTCAGTATAGGAAACTGGAACAATACCAGTAATGCTACTTAAGTTAGTAGTTCCTAAAACGTTTTGCACTAAATTTCTGCCATACTCGATATCTTTGTGTGTTCCGTCCACTCCACTATCATTTACAACAATCCCAACGCCCTTACCTGTAACTGGTAAACCACCATTTTGCTTACGAAACTGATCATCCGTCCGTAGTTTGTCTACACCTGTAACAGCAGTAGAAATGTCATTTACATATTCTAGACGTTTATTTAAGTAAATAGAGAATACTTCATCGCTTTCAGTTAGTTTTTCAATCTGTGCCTTTGTTGCTACAATGCCAGCCATCGGTAGAGACTTCATAGTTGTTCCAATTTTAATTCCTAAGTCCTTTAATAGCTGCATTTGGTTATTAGTTGGTGCACCTGTAGCATTAAAAGTTACAATCACTTCAAATGGACCAGACTCTGTGAACAATACCTCTTGAAGTTGATCATCCAAAATGACTTGGCTAGAAGCTTTGACAAAATAGTTGGATGAAAGACTAATGGACAACAATAGAGTCATAGTAAGTAAAGCACATAGTATTTTCCTCATTACATAACCACCTTTTTAAAAATGTGAAAATTCTTATAACTATTATCAAATTTATTTGCTCCAAAACCTATTCCACAAAGGTTATAAAATGGAGGGATTTTAGTACTATTTATAGCTATACAAAAGTAGTAGGGAAAGAATGGGATTCCCAACGTACAACCGTGAACTGTACCAAAAAGGCAAACTCATTGCTCTCCCATTAAAAGAGAGTACATGAAAATTTTGATTTTCATGTACTCTTATTATCTGTTTTATTTAATATGCTGCAAAATATCGAGAAATCGCTACTGCATATTCTCCTCTTGTAACATGACCATTTGGATTAAATGTAGCTTTAACGGTCGGCTGTAAATCATAAGGACCCTGAGTGATGTCAAAGTATGCATGTAAAATATTTAAATCTAACGCAAGCTGTACGTATCCTCGAAGATGACTAGGAATTTCACCTGCATCTTCAACTGGGATTCTTTCCCCCTTGTATTGTACCGTGATTGAATCAGCCATTTTCGTTTCTGCTTCTTTCTGTAATCCTAAATTTTGCACGAGACTATAAGCTAATTCCGCACGTGTAACACTTTGTTTCGGAGAGAACTTTCCATCACTAGTTGGAAGTAAGACTCCTTTATTTGTATTGGACGTGTCACGAAGCGCTGCACCTGTTGCAGCTACTGCCTCTGCAAAAGCTATTTCTGTCTCTTTTACATCTTTAAAAGATTTTGCACCTGATAATGGTAAGTATTGACGCACACCAGCACCCATTACCAAAAATCTGGCCAATTCTATTCGATTCAAGTTTTCATCCGGACGGAAATTTCCGTCAGAATAGCTATCTAGCAAACGTTCTGTAACCCCAAGCTTAATAGCTGCTTCTGCAGGATGCCCTTCTATATCTTGTAAACCAGTAAATGACCCAGCTTTTTTAAAGGATAGTTCACCTTGGATTGTTTCTTCAAGTGCTACTCCATCTAGCCCTTCCAGCTGTAATGTCCAGGTGCCTGGCTGAGGTGAAATAACCTGAACAGTCCGATCCGTATAGAGAGGAAATAATACATATATTCCTGAACTATATCGCGTTCCATCCGGAGCAATCAATACAAGGTTAATCGTATTTCCTGTTAAACCTAGTAGTCCATATGCGTTAATTTTGGCTGTTAACTCTGTTAAACCTTCTTCTACCTGGAATTCTAATGTATTACCGGTTAAATTGAGTGAACTGTATGAAATCGTAAATGGTTCCCTTTTCACATCCATTTCAACATTCGCATAAAACTGTTGATTAGCATTAACAGTTGTTCCATAAGGTCGGTCTGAGAAGGCAGCATCAACAGCCGCATAAGCATTTACATAACCTGCTCCTACTTCCCAATCCTCATATCCAGGCATATTGGTTGCTGTATTATGAATGATATCCTTTACTTCATCAGGTGATAAAAATGGGTTTGCTTCTAACATTAAAGCTACAACACCCGCAACATGTGGGGCAGCCATGGAGGTTCCGCTCATTGTTGTGTAGTACGGTAGGTGTGCAGGCTCTATGTTATTTACATCATCTGTAGCACCTAAGCTAGAAACTGGTGCGATAACTCTAGTCGAAATAATACCTTCACCTGGTGCTGTAATAGTCGGCTGATCTTCCCAAGTAAAGCTTTTTCCATCAACTTCTACTGTTCCACTCTTTCCATCAGCACCACGTGAGGAAAAATCCGTTAATTTACCATTTTTGGTACCAGCTGCAACGGTAATGACCCAAGGAGCTTTTTTATAGTTACCTGAGATTGTCGATTCTCCAGGCCCTGAATTTCCTGCTGAAAAAATGGTGATAATTCCACGATCATACAATCTTTTCGTGGCAATATTGATTGGGTCATATGGATCAAACGGTGTTCCTGCATCACTCGTGGTTCCCCAGGAATTTGTAATCACACGAATGTTGTATTCAGTCTGGTGTGTTAATGCATAATCAAATCCACCAATGGTGTCCAATATAGCAACAGCCGCTCCGGATCCATATCCAATGATATCTGCTCCAGGTGCTACTCCTTCATATTTTCCACTCGACATTTCACCCGTTGCTCCTACAATACCGGCAACGTGCGTTCCATGTCCCCCAGTACTATCTGTATTAGGAACATTCTCTACATAAGTAATAGGTAACAAAGTATCCAATGCGTGTAAATTAGTGGATGCCATTACGTTTTGTACGACGTGGTTCCCATATTCTAAATCAGGATGAGTACCGTCTATTCCACTATCATTGACTACAACCCCAATCCCTTTTCCTGTAACCGGTAAACCACCGTTTAGCTTGCGAAGAGTGTCATCTGTACGTAGACGATCAACCCCAGTTATTTCTGTTCCAGTGTCGTTCTCATATTCCACCTTTTCATTGTCATAAATGGAATATACCTCTGGACTATTGAGTAAAGCGTTTATTTGATCTGCAGTAGCGAGAACACCTGCTATTGGCAGACTTTCAAATGTAACCCCAGATGTAATCCCTACATTACGAAGTAGATTAAGTTGAGATTCCGTTGGACCGTTGTCACTTCTAAAGGTAACGATTACTTCAATTGGTTCAACCGTTGTCCCTAATAAACTTTCCAAATCCGGATCTAGATGTGCTTCTGATAGCTGAATAGTTGCATCAACCGTTGGTCCTATCGTAAACCATGACGAGATAACCAGGATCGCTGATAAAAAAATGGCTTTTAATTTCATAAACTTACCTCCAGACTGAATATTCTTACTTTTAATTATTATCCAATACATAGACTGGTAGCTATTCTGCTTTTGGGGTAAGTTTCTGAACAGATGGACTATTTTCACATACTACAAAAGTATTACTGTTTAAATGAAGAAAGACGCCAATGTTGGCGTCTTTCAGACAGTCGACAGATATAATTTTAAATAAGGCACACTAATATATAAAAATGACTACATTTATTAGGTATGGAGAGTAAGAGTATAGCATTTACAACTATACTACCGCCTTTTGTTGTTCTGATACATCATCAACGAATAATAGACCCAACTCATGATGCTCCCCTTCATAAAGGGCCCTTTGAGCAAAACGGATTTCGCCTTCAAAGTTTAGGATTTCGAGCTTGCAGTATGATCTATTTTTTTGCAGATGATAGTAGAATTCATCTGGAGTACGTATGGATTCTCCGTTTATCCTTGTAATGGTTTCACCGACCTGTACCCCCATTTTTTCTGCAGGTGAAAGTGGATGAATTCCGATTACAACGAGACCTTGATTCCGCGCAGTATAAAGGCTAGCTTTTGTTTGATCATGGTGACGAATAGACCAAGCAATCGCTTCTCTTCCTATAATGGCTGCTCCAATGACGAGGTAGCTGTACACCATTCCATAGAGTGAGAGAAAGCTTGCAGCCCCAATCATTACACCAAGGTAGAGTACATATTTCCCTTCGCGCTTCGTACCTTCACTTGTGAGCATCCCTTGGAACCTTCTTCTATAACCTAACGGAATCGGAAGAATAATGGGGGTAAAGCCCTCCTGTCCAATAGGAAGAACAGGCCACCATTCCCACGGTGCAGCTAATTCACCTGGCACAAACAAAATGAGTGGTAGTAACCATAACCGGTCAATTTCTTGTACACCGATCGTTCTTCCTCTTTTACTTTGTGTTAAAAGTGGAGACGTGAATTGGTTACCATTTTTAATAATTAGGAATCCTTCTACTACTAGCAGCAATCCTAGTAAAACGAGAAAACTTAACGCTAGTTGGTTATTGAATTCAATTGAATACCCCAACAGAGGAATTTCCTGTATGAAGACTGGCAGAAAAGAAGCTAATACGAGAGCTCCTCCTAGAACGTAAGCTGGAGATAACAGTTGGTATTGTAGTGTTAAGGAAAGCAAGAGGAATAATATTCCGGCTAACACCAAGATACCTGGTGAAACGGTGACACCAGTAACAACCGTCACTAAAGATAAAATAGCACCAATCAGTAAACTATATGTAAAAGCTGTTTTTAATTCCTGATACCCATCAAATACCCTGCTATGAAATTGAGATCGCTCTCTTTTCACACGTCGATATCCCATAAGCACTGCGTAAAAAATGACAAAGTAGAAAATAGGATTTAGAAAAAAGAAGCCGACACCTTTTAAAAGCTCAAACAACCAATCATTTGCCACAAGAAACCACCACCCTCGAAGTCTTCTAAACGTTGCAACTCTATTACTCTCTATTGTAGCAAATTTAATAGGAAAAGAGGAAATATTTTTACAATGGGACAAGGTTCCTGTCCCCTCTGTCCCAACACAAAAAGGACGCGCCATCTGATATTTGGCACGTCCTTCATTTTATATGATCTCCTTGGGGAGGAAACACCGGTTACTACTTCTTTTTCGCAATTATGTTTAAGGCTGTTTGAAGCTGTAGGTCGTATCTCGGATCCTTGATTTTATCTAATACTGCTTTTTCCATTGCAGCGGCTGTAGATGAATCGATTACACCTGACATTGGCATCCCATTCATTTGTTGGAAGGCCTTTACAGCGATTTCGGTTTTATGACTAAAATAGCCATCTACTCTACCTGGTTGTAAGCCTAAGCTTTCTAGAATGATTTGTGCGTTTTTCACATGTTCATCATTCATATCTTTTTTCAATGGTTCTTCCAATTGAATCGGGTGGGTTCGGTAAAAATCTGGTTGTTTCATTTCAATATTTGGCTCTATCCCTTTACCGTGGATCCAGTTTCCATTTGGTGTTAGCCACTTGTACAAGGTCAGCTTAATGTTACTTCCATCACCCATGGAAACGGCTTGTTGTACAGTTCCCTTACCAAAAGTCTTTTCGCCTACCAATGTATAGCCTTCTACTTCTTTTAAGGCAGCTGCTAAAATCTCGGAGGCAGAAGCACTTCCTTTATCAATAAGGAGAGCAATCGGGTATTCCTTCGATTTCTTCAGCTCTGTATAATATTGAAGCTTCTTACCTGTACGCTCCTCAATTTGAACATACGGTTTGTTATTGGTCACTAAATCTCTTAAAATATGCTGTACACTGTCGAGTAAACCACCTGGGTTTCCACGAACATCTAGTAACAGACCTTCTATCTCTTTTTCTTCCAGACTCTCTAATTGCTTATGAAAGTCCTGTGCAGTATTTTTAGAGAAAGAAGTGATTTCAATATAGCCGATGGTTTTCCCGTTCTTCTCAAAGGTTTTGGAAAATACCGTTTCATTCGGAATCTCTGCTCGTTCAACAGGGATTTCAAGCGGTTTGTTCATACCTTCTCTTTTAATTAGAAGGTTCACAACACTCCCCTTTTCCCCGCGAATCATCATTGTCACGTCATAAAGGTCCATCCCACTTACACTTTTTCCATCCACTTCGAGGACTTCATCATTCGGCTTCAGACCCGCACTTTCTGCCGGAGAATTCTTAAAAGGAGAGATAATATAAATCTTCCCTTCAATCTTACTAATCTCGGCTCCAATTCCTTCAAATTCGGACTCTAATGTATCTGAAAACTGTTTGGTCGTTTCCTCATCCATGTATACCGAGTATGGGTCGTCTAATGCAGAGATCATCCCCTGGATTGCACCTTCTACTAACTCTTGTTTCGGTACTTCCTCTACATAGCCAGAAGAAATTAAATCATAGGCTCTTTGTACTTTTTGCAAGCTTTCACTTAGCTCAAAACTTTCTTCATGACTTTGTGAACCTTCCTCTGTATCCGAATCAAACAATGAACTTGATCCCACATATACTCCACTTGCTCCTGTCACGATGGAACAAGATAACGTTATGGCTAACCATTTTCGATTCATTCAGCTCCCCCTAACACGTTGCAGTATGTATGATGCCTTTACATCAATATATGTACAGGCTTGGGGGATTATGAGACAAACTTAAGCCATTATAAAAAACTAGATAGACTTCTAGTAAATTTAGAATTTGAATTCAGGAAAACTCGGCATATTAATATTTGTACATCTGGTACACAAACTTTTGCTTATTCCTTATTACCATGTAATGAAGCACAAGGGTTGGCGGCCGTGCATAGCAGTCCGGGGATGGAACTTGTTGTTCATTCCTTGGAACATCAGGATGGCTACTGTCTCTTACACTGAGTTTGTTATGGAGTAATAAAAAAACAGGTGATCACATTGTGATGTCACCTGTTTTTATTTAAAAAGCGAGGGAATTTAAGCAAGGAACCTTGGGTTGGTCAGAATTCAACTCTTTCCACTCTTTTGCTCCTCGAATCTCATATAGCCGAACCATGGGCAATCGAGTCTTCCATTCATAGATGGTTTTGTCATCCCCTAAGAATAAAATCGCCTTCCACTTTTGCCCCGATTTATGCTTGATTAACTTACCACTTGTAATGAACGGAGTTGGAAGTGATGGATTTTGAGGAACAAATAGAAGCCATTGTTTAAGTAATTTAGTCGCACCTCCCTCCACCTCATCTAGCTGGATAGTCTTGGAACCCTTTCTTTGTAGAGAGGGGCGCAGGACTTGAACCAAATCCTCGACCATTGCACTGGCGGTCGGTAACCTTCCCGCTCCTGGACCTTGAAACATCAACGAACCTACTAAGCTAGCCTCCACATTCACTGCATTATCTACCCCATCAACATGGTAGAAAGGGTGCTGATTGGGTACAACTATGGGCATCACTTTTCCCTGCAATCCTCTGGAAGACGGCTCGATGGAAGCAACATGCCGAAACCGATAACCAAACTCTTCAGCTAGCTCCATCTGTTCACGGTCAACCTTAGATATTCCCTCCCGTTGAACTTCTGTCCAATTTGGCTGTTCTCCATAAAGTAAATCAGATAAGATCATCAGCTTATAAAAAGCATCATCCCCTTCCACATCTGCGGTTGGGTCCGCTTCTGCATAGCCTTTCTTTTGAGCATCAGCAAGGACTTCTTCAAAAGAATGACCATTTTCTCTCATTTCGGTCAAAATATAGTTGGAAGTTCCGTTCAAAATGCCTTCTAGCCTGTGAACTTGATTTACTCTTAAAAGCTCAGAGAGAGAGCGAATAATTGGAATTCCACCAGCTACGGATGCTTCGTATCCAACATGAACTTCATTCTCATCCGCTAGTTGTTGTAATTCATTTCCATGATGGGCAAACATCACCTTGTTAGCTGTTACTACATGGCAGCCATGCTGAATAGCTTTTTTCAGGTAGGAGAATGCCGGTTCACACCCTACAATGGCTTCCAACACCACATCAATATGACCAAGTTCCAAAATGTCATCAAAATTGGTTGTCCACACGATACCAGGTGGAATGTCTCTCACCTTCAATGGATCCTTCACTAAAATTGCGTCGACAACGATCTCTGCACCCAATAATCGCTGAAGCTCCTTTTGATGGGAGTGAATACTCTCCACCACGCCTTGCCCAACGGTTCCATAGCCTAACACTGCGACATGAATGATTGTCAATCATCCTCCCCCTTTCTTGTTTCTAATTCTTCTTTTAATAAAGGACCCCATTTTTCGAACTCAACTAAAAATCCGTCGTGACCAAAAATGGTGTCCACTTCTATGAACGTTCCATTTGGTACTTCATCTGCAAATTCCTGAATTCTAGTTGACTCGTATAACAAGTCTCCGTTATAAGCAAGGCATAGCACAGGCGCTTTGATTTGACTAGCAGCCTTTTTCCAACCTCCTCTTCCACGTCCAATGTCATGATTGTTCATCGTGTGTAAGAGCCTGAGGTAGCTATTCGCATCAAATCGTTTTCGAAGTTTTTCTCCTTGGTAGTTTAAATAAGAGTCAATCTGATATTCCGCTGGGAACCCTTCTGTTTTTGTCTCACGGTTAAACCGATCCGTAAAAAGCTGTGGAGTCCGGTACGTGACCATTCCTACCATTCTGGCAATATCTAAACCTTTGATTTGGGCAGAGGCATCATAGTAACCCCCATTCCAAGCTGGATCGTTTTGAATGGCTTCAATCGCAATCCGGTTAAAAGCCATCCCGTAATCACTCATTTCAGGTGTAGATGCCAGGACTATTAGATAATCCATAAAGGAAGGGTAAAGAATTCCCCACTCCATCACCTGCATGCCACCTAGTGACCCGCCCATCACAGCGTGAAGAGAAGAGATACCTAGCTGATCCAAGGCCTTTTTCTGAGCATGAACAAGGTCTCTTACAGTGGGGTATGGAAAATCTCCTTGGTACGGTTTTTTCGTCTGTGGGTTTATTGAGGTTGGTCCAGTTGAGCCATTGCAGCCACCCAGTACATTGAAGGTAATGATTTGAAAATAGTGGGTATCAATGATATGCTCCGGTCCAATGAGACCGCTCCACCAGCCGGGTTCCTCTATGGTCCCCACAGTAAATTGGTTGCCGGTTAATGCATGGCAAACGAGGATAGTGGGGCCACCTGGATTACCGGTTCTCTCATAGGCAACCTCGACCTCATGTAAAACCTCTCCGGATTCGAGGACAAACGCCCCGATGTTGACAGTGTTTAGTTCATAATGGAGTTTAGCCCTCGAATTCACGGTCTTTCCTCTTTTCTTTTGATATTGATTTATTTAAAGCCGGCAAGACGGACACAGAATCCGTTATTTACCCAAAATCACGGCTTTTTTGCCATTTCGCGGACAGACGGTCTGTTATTTGGCTATTTTTTGATGAAATTGACCACATTTTGCCGCAATAACGGAACTAGTGTCCGCGAAACCCTCCAAAACCCTGTTTTTTACACAAATAGCGGAACCTGTGTCCGGCAAAACCAAACGAACGAACTTCCCGCACACAAAACAACCGGCCCCACCTATTAACCTCTATTTCTCCGAATCTACCGCTACTTCCACTCTGGAGGACTGACCCGTTGCTTCAAAAATCGCACGGTCTAAATCATTCGCGATATCTTTAAACGATTCAATTCCAACAGACAAACGAATTAACTCTTCGGTTACACCCGTTAACTTCAGCTCTTCCGCACTCAACTGTTGGTGTGTTGTGGAAGCTGGATGGATTATCAACGACTTCGCATCCCCAACATTCGCCACATGGGACCACAGCTCCACATTATCGATCAGCTTACGACCTGCTTCTCTTCCACCTTTGATTCCAAAAATGACAATGGAGCCAAAGCTATTGTTTAAGTATTTTTTAGCCAACTCATGAGATGGGTGATCCTCTAATCCAGGATAAGAGACCCAATCAACAGCCGGATGTTCTTGTAAAAATTGAGCGAGCTTTTGTGCATTTTCATTATGTCTTTCCACTCGTAAGTGCAGGGTTTCTAATCCTTGTAAAAACAAGAAAGCGTTCTGTGGACTTAAGCAGGAGCCAAGGTCACGTAGCAATTGAACGCGCAGTTTATACGCGAACCCTAATCCACCAAAGTCAAAGGCATAACGTACGCCATTGTAGCTTTGGTCTGGCTCTGTAAAGCCTGGGAACTTCTCTGAATTCCAATCAAATTTTCCACTATCAACCACAACTCCTCCAATGGCTGTACCGTGTCCGCCAATCCACTTCGTTGCAGAGTGAACAACAATGTCTGCTCCCCATTCAATCGGTTTACATGCAACTGGGGAAGCGAAAGTATTATCGACAATGAGTGGCACGCCATATTCATGTGCGATACTAGACACTTTTTCTACGTCTAGTACGTTGAGACTTGGGTTCCCAATAATTTCAGCGTAGAATGCCTTCGTCTTATCGGTTACAGCCTCACGGAAGTTTTCTGGGTCTGATGCATCAACAAATTTTACGTTGATTCCGTATCTAGGAAGGGTAACCGCGAATAAGTTGTACGTTCCACCATAAAGATTGGTCGCGGCAATGATTTCATCACCAGCTCCTGCAATATTCAATATGGATAGCGCAATGGCAGCCATTCCTGAAGATGTCGCAACTGCAGCTCCTCCCCCTTCAAGCAGGGCAATTCTTTGTTCGAATACATCCACTGTTGGATTCATAATACGAGAGTAAATATTGCCTGCTTCTTTTAAACCGAAAAGATTTTGAGCATGTTCTGTGTTGTTGAAAACATAAGAAGTGGTTTGATAAATCGGGACAGCACGAGAACCTGTGACAGGGTCCTTCGTTTGACCTCCGTGTAAAAGTAGTGTTTCTAAGCCATAAGAGTCTTGTGAATGTGTCATGCAAATTCCTCCTTAAGATTTGTTTTATCATTTTTAATCTACGTACTAGGAAAATTCGCTACAAATCAAATTTGGATGGGAAATAACCGAAGAATGAAGAGGAACGAAAAAACCCTCTTCATAAGAAGAGGGTGAAAATTCTAGTCCTCCTCTTATCTCTCAGATCCTGGGTGATCTGTAGGAAGTAGCACCTTATCAAACCGATGTTTGATGGTTGCCGGGCTTCATCGGGCCTAATCCCTCCGCCGCTCTTGATAAGAGATATTTTATTGTAGTAACGCACTAAACGAGAGTCTTGCTTGAGTTGAATTATATCGGAGTTAAAAACTCCACGTCAACCATTTTTTTGTAAATTTTTATTTTTTGGCAAATTCTAACGCGTTCTCAAAAGCCAATTTGATATCATCAAACTTTTCTATACCAACAGATATACGCACCACATGCTCCGTTATGCCTAACTTTTTTTGTTGCTCTTCTGGAAGTGAGCGGTGTGAAGTTGCGATTGGATAGGATACTGTTGTTTCAACTCCAGCTAACGATGGTACAATTTTAATCCAAGTGAGGCTAGAGAAAAAACGATTCATGTCTACATCGGGCTGAAGTTCAATCGTAACCATAGCCCCGTTTCCTTTTTCTGAAACTCCCTTAGGAAAAAAGACCTTTTCTACAGCTGGATGCTGTCTGAAATAGTCCGCTAGTTTCGCTGCATTGTCACATTGTTTTTCCATACGTAAAGCTAGAGTCTTGATCCCTCGGCATGCTAACCAAGCTTCGAACGGACTTACATTCGCACCCCAAGACACAACTTTTTGCCTTACTTTTTCAATGAGAGAGCTACTCCCTACCATCACCCCTGCTGTTACATCACTATGCCCACCATTGTATTTCGTGGCAGAATGAGCAACAAGGTCAATCCCTAACTCAATCGGCTGAACGAGGTATGGAGTCGCAAATGTATTATCAATCATCGTAACTAGGTTATGTTTTTGAGCAAGCTTTACCATTGCTCTAAGGTCCTCTACTCGAAGAAATGGATTCGTTATGGACTCGGAAAAAAGCAGTTTTGTTTTTTCAGTTATTGCCTTTTCCATTTCTACAGGGCTGGAAAAATCGACAAACGAGACTGTAATCCCCATGTCCAAGAGCTGATTCTGTAAAAAATGGTAGGTGCCACCATACACATCCTCACTAGCAATTAGGTGATCTCCTGTTTTACAAACCGCTAGTACACCCGCCATAATGGCTGAAATTCCAGAAGACGAGGCCACTCCTGCTTGAGCATTTTCAAGTTGAGCAACAGCTTGTCCTAACTCATCGGTGTTTGGATTTCCCATTCTTGTATATAAATAAGCGCGCTCACCCGTATAGTGAGCTTCCAATTCTTCTAAGTTTTTAAACGAAAAAACAGAGGTTTGGTAGATTGGAGTCGTTTTACTTCGGTTTACAGTTTCTTGATCCAGACCGAAATGAACGGTACTTGTTTCAAATGATTGAGCCATAATCAAGACTCCCTTTCTGTGCGTGATTTTTCTAGTTTCCGCATTTATTGTACACCTTTTTACCAAGAGAATATATACTTCTAGTAACAAGATATTTTGGAGGAATTACCCATGAATAAGCTGACAGTAAGGGACGCAACTCTTTCCGATATAGAAGCGATCCGCACCATTTATAATCAAGGAATTGAAGATCGGATTGCTACCTTAGAAGTAGAGTTAAAAACTACTGAGTTTATGAAAGATTGGTTTTGTAGCCATGGTGAAAGATACTCTATTTTAGTAGCTGAAAGGAATGCTGAAATCGTAGGTTGGGCTTCATTAAATCCATACAGTCCACGTGCAGCTTACAGGGGTGTAGCCGATTTGTCAGTTTACATAGCTAGAGCTTCTCGTGGAAAAGGTGTTGGGACGGTCCTTCTTCAGGAAATTGAAAAGCGGGCAGTGGAAAATGATTTTCATAAGATTGTTCTTTTTACTTTTCCATTTAATCAATTGGGGCAAACTCTCTATAACAAGATGGGATATCAGGAAGTGGGAACTTTTCGGAATCAGGGGATCATAGATGGAAAGTTTGTGGACGTGATGGCGATGGAGAAACTGTTAAGAAAGTAAAAGGCTTGGCACATGCGCCAAGCCTTTTTATAACTTCTCTATTAGAATGATAGGTATTTACGAGGGTTTACAGCATTGGACTTTTTAGCATTCCACGGTCCTTCATGGATTTCAAAGTGTAAATGCTGTCCAAAAGAATACCCTGTATTCCCCATGTTACCGATTTTTGTACCGCGTGCGACCACTTGACCCTCGCTTACGTCACGAGAAGAAAGGTGAGCATAAACGGTTGTATAGATTTTACCGTTAATGGAGTGACTGATGAATACCGCATTTCCATAGCTGACAGAGTAGTATGAACGAATAACAACACCATCTGCCGCTGACACGACAGGCACAGTTCCACCTTTAGCAATATCTAAGCCGTAATGGAATTCTCCCCATCTAGCTGCAAATTCAGAAGATACATATCCTGCTGCTGGTACCATGAAAGTTCCACCCGTATCTTTCGGGTATGAGCCTCCATTTGCTTGAGCGGCTTTACGTTGTCTTTCTAATTCTGCCAAACGTTCTTTCTCTAATTGAATAGCCTTTTTCATAGCGGCTTCTTGAGCTTTTAATAATTCTTCTTCTTCTTGTAAATCCATGACTTCAGCTTCGATGTGCTCCTGTTGTTCGCGAAGCTTGGCCACAAGAGCATCTTTTTCTTTACGTTGTGCATCCAAAGTTGCCTTCATATCTTCAAGTTCTAGACGAAGAGTTTCCAGGGCTGCTAGCTCATCTTCTTGCTTTTTCTTTAAGTTTTCCATCGTTTCTAAATCTTTTTCATGCTCTTTGATCAACTGCTTGTCCGCATCCATGATAGTAGAAACGGCATTAACACGATCTAAGAACTCACCAAAACTATTCGCACCAAGTAGAACATCTAAATAACTGATAGCCCCACCAGAACGTTGGAAAGAGCGAGCGCGCTCTTTTAATAACTCATTTCTCTTCTCAATTCGAATCCCAAGGTCTCTGATTTCAGCTTCAAGAAGTGCAATTTCTTCTTTTTTATTGGAAATCTCGATATCTTTTTGGGCAATCTTTTCATTCGTTTCTACAATCTGTGTATCAATGGCTTGCATCTGTTTCTTTAATTCTTCTTGCTCAGCTTTTAAACTACTAATCTCAGCATTTTTGCTGTCTATATCACTGCTTACACCTTCACGCTTATCTTTAATATCATTTTGTTGCTTTTGTAGGTCCGATAATTTGGATGCTTCAGCAACACCGTAGGTCAGTGTACCGAGTAGTAAAACGACTGCTGTAACAATCGTTAATCCTGACTTTCTCAATGTATTCCCCCTGCCTCTCATCTAACGAAATATGTAAGATGCGGAGCTGAAGCGTCGTGTTCAGCTCCCACACTTTATGCTTTCAAGAATTTACGAATCGACATTGTACTTCCCCAAACACCAATTAGAGCGCCTAGCAAAATGAGTAATGCTGATAATTGGTAGATAAATGGCGTGTACTCTAGTATTTGAATAAAACTTCCTTGTAGTTTCGGAGATAGATAATCAAATACATAACGATATAACATGGCGATGACGAATATCGGAAAGAGCGATCCTAGTACACCAAGCCAAATTCCTTCAAGGAAAAATGGCCATCTGATGAATCCATTGGTTGCCCCTACTAAACGCATAATCTCAATCTCTTTTCTTCTGGCAAGGATGGTAATTTTAATTGTGTTGGAGATTAAGAACATCGCAGTAAATAGTAATCCGATGATTAAAACTAAACCAACATTCCGACCTATTTCTAAGATGTTAAATAAGTTTTCAATTTTTCCGGCACCATATTCAGTGTCACTAACACTCTGTAAAACTTGAATTTTATTGGCAACAGCTTGTGTGTTTCGTGGGTCAACGGCTGTCACTATATATTTGTTGTGTAGAGGATTTTCCTGTTCCCATAATGAGAAGAGTTCACCTTCATCCCCCATGCTTTCAGCAAAAGCAGCAAGTTCTTCTTCCTTTGAAGAAAATGTCACGGATTCAACACCGCTGAGCTTTTTAATTTGTTCACCTAATTGGTCTATTTCATCCTGACCTGCCGTCAGATCAATGTAGACGTGGATTTCAACATCCTCTTCCAACGACGTCGCAACTGAGTTCAAATTCATCATGATAAGAAAAAATACACCAACGAGTAACAATGTAACGGTTACGGCACTGACAGATGCAAACGTCATCCAACCATTACGACCTAAACTCTTTAAACTCTCACGAAAATGACGACCGAGGGTTCTAGCTTTCATAGCCGTACTCCCCTTTCTCTTCATCGCGAGCAATTTGACCATTTTCTACAGCAATGACACGATGTTTTAATCTGTTAACGATATCCTTGTTGTGTGTCGCCATTACCACAGTGGTCCCACGGTTATTGATTTCTTCAAAGATTTTCATAATCTCCCAGCTAGTTTCTGGATCCAAGTTTCCTGTAGGCTCGTCCGCAATGACGACCTTCGGCTTGTTCACAATCGAGCGAGCAATGGAAATTCTTTGCTGCTCTCCACCAGAAAGCTCGGTTGGAAGCATTCTTGCCTTATGCTTTAAGCTAACTAAATCCAAAACCTCCATCACTCTTCGACGGGTTTGCTTTGGAGTTTCTTCGATTACTTCAAGGGCAAACGCTACGTTTTCATACACCGTTAATTTTGGCAGTAGCTTGAAATCCTGGAAGACTACGCCCAAGTTTCTTCTAAACATGGGGACTCTACTATTTCGTAGTTTTGAAAGATTGGTCCCATTTACAATAACAGAGCCCTTTGTTGGCCTCTCTTCTCTATACATCATTTTTATAAAAGTAGATTTACCAGCTCCACTGGGACCTACAACATAAACAAATTCACCTTTTTCTATCTTTACGTTAATGCCATTTGCAGCCATAACGCCGTTTGAATACTTCTTATAAACGTCAATCATCTCTATCATGTAATTAACCACCCAAATGTTGTTTGTCTCGTCTATAAAGCAAGTTCTTTGCAGGGTACTACTTTCTCTATTTGTCAGCGCACCACAACATAAAACACTAGTATATAAAATTGTATACTGAACGAATCTTCAAATCTACTAAATTTCGACATTATTGCCCAGTCAATATTTTACAAATTATCGTAATTTAACCGATATTTCTGGTCTCAAAATTATTATAACATCTGAATTGTCAAAAAAACGGAGAAAAATATTACATTTTCTTTTCAAACTGGTACTTTCTTACCAGAATTACCAACAAAATGTGAAAGAATTTTGTCGATTGTTGGAAGATTGTAGTTGTAGGGCCTATTGTTATTTTTGGAGGCAATAGGCTTTGGGGAGGAATTTTTGGTGGGCTATCGGAAAACTTTTGGGTTCTATCGGAAATTTTGGTGGGCTATCGGAAAACTTTTGGGTTCTATCGGAAATTTTGGGTGGGCTATCGGAAAACTTTCAAGTTCTATCAGAAATTATAAGCTGGATATCGGAAAACTTTGGGATCCTATCGGAAATTTAATACTGGCTATTGGGAAACTTTTAGCTTTTATCAGAAATTTTAAAGTGGCCTCCGGAAAACAAGTCTATTAACTCATGGCTGGCTTTTTTAAAAATTTCCCCACAAATAAAAAACTGACCCTAAAAGAGTCAGTTCTTTCACTTATTTTAAAGTAGCAAGCCATTCTGCTAGGGTAGCGGCTTCCTCGCCTTGGTATAGTCCAGCAGGCATTCCACCTTCCTTACCGTTGACGATGATGTTTTCAATTTCAGCTTGATCATATTTGGCGCCGACATTTTTTAGTCCCGGAGCATTCCCTTGACCTTCCATGTTACGTCCGTGACAATTCAGACATTTTTGTTCGTAAAGTGGCTCTGCTTTGACGGCAATCGCTGTGTTTTCCTTGCCACCATCCTCAGTTGTTGTGTCCTGTTCGTCTTCCCCACCACCGCATGCTGCTAGGATAAGTACAGTGAAGAAAAGAAAAGCAGTTATTTTTTTTGGCATATGCGTTTTCCTCCTAATGGATTATCCTCGTTTAAATCCTTCCCCTAAAACTTCAGAAGCATCCATTACAACTACAAATGCATTAGCATCTATACTTTTTACAAGGTCTTTTAGCTTTGTGAACTCAGTTTGATCTACCACGCACATCAGTATAGAGCGTGCATTATCGGTGTAACCCCCGTATGCTTGTAGTTTTGTCACGCCACGTGGAATTTTATGCAAAACTCCTTCTCTAACCTGTTGCTCATAATCGGTGATGATCAGCGCCATTTTGGATCGCTTCAATCCAATCTGCACGACATCAATAGTTTTACTAGTTGTATAAAGTCCTATGAGTGCATATAATCCGCCTTCAACATCGAACACAATCGCAGCGGCAAGAACAATCATTCCATCGATAATGGCCACACAGGTCCCGAGGCTTAAACCACTATATTTATGAACAATCTGTGCTGCCAGGTCTGTCCCACCTGTGGACGCATTACCTCTGAACACAATTCCTAAACCTAAACCGACACCCATGCCTCCGAAAAGCGCGCCAAGAAGCGGATTTAATGTGAACGGCTCCCAATCCTTTGTTAAAAGAACCACAAAGGGTAAAAAGAGAGTCCCTATCAAGGTTTTAACCCCGTATTGAAATCCTAAAAAAATGAGTCCTGCTATAAAGAGAGGGATATTTAAAGCCCATTGAACAAACGCTGGCTCCCAGCCAAGAACGGCATCCAAAATGGTACTGATCCCGCTAACTCCACCGGAAGCAACACGGTTTGGTAATAAAAGCACATTAAATGCAATGGCCACAATGGCCGAACCCACTAACACATGGGCGTATTCCGATACTTTGTGTAAAAATGGGGGCGTGGTGTCTGTGTAACCTTTACTCATCTGTCATTCTCCTTTATGTATCCCACATACCTATTGTCTGATTAAACCTTTGAGATTATAACATCGGCTTGGAAATGTGTGAATAACAGTGTTGTAACGTGGTAAAGGGGTAAAATTTGTTTTATGGGAGAGTGCCGGTTGTGGGGGTGGGAGTTGCTGCTTTGGTATTGGGTTGCTGAAGCTCGAGTTCTGGATCCTGGACCCTAAGTTCTGAATTCTTCACCCTGAGTTCTGAATTCTGCACTCTGAGTTCTGAATTCTTGACCCTAAGTTCTGAATTCTGCACCTTGAATTCCGAATTCCAACCCCTGAGTTCCGAATTCCGACCCCTGAGTTCTGAATTCCACCTAATACAAAAAAAAACACCCCAACAAAGTCAGGGTGCCTCCACTATTGAATCTGCGAACGCAAATAAGCATCGATAAATGAATCTAAATCTCCATCCATAACCGCTTGAACATTACCTGTTTCAGCACTTGTACGGTGGTCTTTGACCATGGAGTAAGGGTGAAAAACGTAAGAACGAATTTGGCTTCCCCATCCGATTTCTTTTTGCTCACCACGGATTTCAGCCATTTCTTTTTCTTGTTCTTCGATTTTCTTTTGGTATAGTTTGGCTTTTAACATTTTCATCGCTTGTTCACGGTTTTTGATCTGTGAACGCTCCGATTGACAGGTTACAACAACACCTGTTGGGATATGTGTAATACGAACAGCAGAGTCAGTTGTATTGATGTGCTGACCACCTGCTCCACTTGCACGGTACGTATCCACTTTAATGTCTTCGGTGCGCACTTCAATGTTGATTTCATCATTGAATTCTGGCACAACTTCACAAGAAACGAAAGAAGTATGACGGCGGCCAGACGCATCAAATGGGGATATACGTACAAGGCGGTGAACACCTTTTTCAGCCTTCAAATAACCGTATGCGTTATGTCCTTTAATTAAAAGAGTAACACTCTTGATCCCCGCTTCATCACCCGGAAGGTAGTCCAAAGTCTCAACCTTGAAGCCTTTTCGCTCTGCCCATCTTGTGTACATGCGAAGCAACATGGAACCCCAGTCCTGAGACTCGGTTCCACCTGCACCAGGATGCAATTCTAAGATGGCATTGTTCTTATCATATGGCTGACTCAATAGAATCTGAAGCTCAAACGTGTTGACTCTATTAAGCAAGTCCGTTAGCTCGGTCTCTAGTTCTGCAAGCAAATCTTCGTCGCTTTCTTCCTTCACCAATTCATAAGTTAACTCAAGGTTCTCATGGACTTCCACCATGTCCTTGAATTCATTAACTTGATCCTTCAATGCATTGGATTCATTGATTACAGTTTGAGCTTGTTGCTGGTCATTCCAGAAGTTAGGCTCAAGCATGACTTCATCAAGCTCAGCCATTCTTGCCTCTTTGTTTTCTAAGTCAAAGAGACCCCCTGAAGTCCGCTAATTTCTTAGCTGTTTTGTCTAGCTCTTGTTTGATTTCAAATAGTTCCATTTCCTTCACCTCTATAAAAATTATGCTAGTGACTAGCTTCCTGTCATTTAGTTAAGTGGGACAAGGTTCCTGTCCCTCTGTCCCACAGATAAAGAGAGCTGGTCTGTGGGACCAACTCTCTTGGTTTTATTCTGCCGCACCGTGACATTGTTTGTATTTTTTACCGCTACCACATGGGCATGGGTCGTTTCGTCCGACGTCTACTGTTTTACGGACTGGCATGCGTTTTTTCTTGTTATCCCCGTCGCTTTGACCTGGGTTGACTGCATGTCCTTTTGCCACTTCTTGACGCTGTAGGTTTTCACGGATTTCTGCCTTCATGACATATTTGGCTACATCTTCTTCGATGTTTGCGATCATGTCTTCAAACATAGCGAAACCTTCATGCTGGTATTCACGAAGTGGGTTGATTTGACCGTAGGCACGTAAATGGATACCTTGACGAAGCTGATCCATCGCATCGATGTGGTCAATCCACTTAGAGTCAACAGAACGCAGTACGATAACTTTTTCAAATTCACGCATACGTTCAGCTTCCATGGACTCTTCTTTTTCGTTATAGCGCTCGATTACCTTTGAGTACACCATATCGACAACGTCTTCATGTTCTTTACGTTTGATGTCCTCTAGCGTAATGTCGCCTTCACGAAGTAGATTCGCATTGATGAAGTCAATTAAACCTTGTAGGTTCCAATCTTCCTCATCTTCATTTCTTGGCATATAGGCCTCGACGTTTCGTTCAATAACAGATTTAATCATTTTCTCAACGATTTCTCTTAAGTTCTCAGACTCAAGAACTTCTGAACGTTGACCATAAATGATTTCACGTTGCTGACGAAGGACATCATCATATTGTAAAAGCTGTTTACGTGCATCAAAGTTGTTACCCTCTACACGTTTTTGTGCAGATTCAACAGCACGGGAAACAATCTTACTTTGAATGGGTTGTGAATCATCCATTCCAAGACGACTCATCATGTTTTTCATATTGTCAGAACCGAAACGGCGCATCAATTCATCTTCCATAGATAGATAAAATTGAGTAACCCCTGGGTCCCCTTGACGTCCAGAACGTCCACGTAACTGGTTATCAATACGACGACTCTCATGTCGCTCTGTACCAACAACCGCTAAACCGCCAACTTCTTTTACACCTTCACCAAGTTTAATATCGGTACCACGACCAGCCATGTTTGTTGCGATCGTAACTGCACCTTGTTGGCCAGCGTTTGCGATAATTTCAGCCTCACGACCATGGTTTTTCGCGTTCAAAACGTTGTGGCGAATCCCTTTTTTAGTGAGAAGCTTTGAAATCAATTCAGAAGTTTCGATGGCAACCGTACCAACAAGAACAGGTTGTCCTTTTTGATGACGTTCTGAAATTTCCTCAACAACCGCACGGAACTTTCCATCCATAGACGCGTAGATTAAATCCGGACGGTCATCACGAGCAATCGGCTTGTTCGTAGGAATCGCAATAACATTCATGTTATAAATGTTACGGAATTCCTCTTCCTCCGTCTTCGCTGTACCTGTCATACCGGAAAGCTTTTCGTACATACGGAAGTAGTTCTGGAACGTAATCGTTGCCATGGTCATACTCTCGTTTTGAATGTCCAAGCCTTCTTTTGCTTCAATAGCTTGGTGGAGACCATCACTATAACGACGACCTTTCATCAAACGACCCGTAAATTGGTCAACGATGACAACCTCACCATCTTGAACCACGTAATCTACGTCGCGTTGCATAGAAGAATGTGCACGTAGAGATTGGTTAACGTGGTGGTTCACTGTTACGTTTGCAAGATCGAATAAGTTTTCAATACCAAAGAATTTCTCAGCCTTTGACATCCCTTGTTCTGTCAGCTGAACACCTTTTGTTTTTTCATCATAAGTGAAGTCGTCTTCTCTTTTTAACGTACGAACAAACGCATTCGCTTGAATGTAAAGCTCCGTCGATTTTCTAGCAGACCCCGAAATAATCAAAGGCGTTCTCGCTTCATCGATTAAAATGGAGTCGACCTCATCGATTACAGCAAAGTGCAATGGACGTTGGACCATTTGCTCTTTATACAACACCATGTTGTCACGAAGATAATCGAATCCAAACTCATTGTTTGTACCATATGTGATATCTGCATTGTATGCAGCTTGTTTTTCCTCTTTTGAAAGTCCATTTTGGTTCAGGCCAACTGTAAGACCAAGCGCTTCAAAAAGCTGCCCCATCTCAGTCGCGTCACGACCCGCCAAGTAATCGTTCACCGTGATGACATGAACACCTTTACCAGTAATCGCATTTAAATAAACAGGCATCGTGGAAGTTAATGTTTTACCTTCCCCTGTTTTCATCTCTGCAATATTACCTTCATGAAGAGCCACGCCCCCCATTAGCTGAACGCGGAAAGGATACATCCCAAGGATCCGTTTGGAAGATTCACGTACAACCGCAAATGCCTCAACTAAAAGGTCATCCAGTGTTTCCCCTTTTTGATAACGATCCTTAAACTCATCCGTTTTCGCACGAAGCTGCTCGTCCGAAAGCTTCTCCATATCAGAAGCTAATGCTTCAATTTTGTCCGCAATTTTCTCAAGGCGCTTTAAGTCACGCTTATTCGGATCAAAAATTTTATTTAAAATTCCAGCCATGATTCCGCTCCTTTTCCCTACACTGGTCGAACCAGCTAGTCTAGTAGCTTAAGCAAAAGAAACTCGGGCCATCCCGAGAATGTTATTTCTTTTATTTGAAAGGGTTAAATATTCATTTTAATAAAAAATATTCTCCATACAATATTACCACTTCGAGCAAGGAGTGACAACTTATGGTATCAGGCGTATAAGGATGGTCCTATGAAAATCAAAAAAGACCCAGTGTAAAAACCGGAGCCTTCGTTTTATCTATTGTTTTTTCATAAAGTCTAATATATCTAAGTCCAACAGACCCTGTTCTTGTTCTCTCATCTCAAAGTTTTCGGAATGAATGTATTTAGTAAGCGCGTTTTGTAATTCCTCATCCGAAAGTTCAGAACTGCTTACGAATTGAAGACGTTTTAGTTCGGTTGTTAGTTGAGCTTTAACGTCTCCCTCAATAGGGACAATTTTTTTCGGAACTGGGCTAGAAAAATAGAGTCGGTGGATGTGATAAATCCGTTTCAGTTCTTGAATCGGTTCCTTATGGTCCTCGACTCTTAAATCAATGTAGCGGTCATTGTAACCACCGTAACCGCCTTTTTCTTTTACCACGAGAAGAGACGCCGACTGCATACCCCTGCTGTCTCCTCCCGCTTCTTGACCTTTTTCAAGAGCCGTTAACAGCCTTTCCGCTAGTGAGCCTTCTGTTTCCTGAAAAGCTTTGGCCATTGCAGCAACCGTATTTTCATCTACTAAGATATTCCCCTGTGCTGCAAAGTGAGTACCTGTTTCACCACCAGCCCAGTCGTAACACCCTTTTCCTGTAAAACTAGCTGCTCGACCTTTAGAATCAACAATGCCCACTTGTCTTAAGTCTCGGTCCGGGTCTTCTTCGGTCAACTTTTGAATCACTTCTTCTGCAGACAGACCTTGTTCCAGAAGCTCAAGTCCCTTTGGACCGTAAGCCGTATTTGCATAGGACTGGGTGGCAACAGCTCCAACTCCTGCTTTTGCCCAAGGAACCACTGATCCCACACCTAAAAACTTAGATTGAACCGCAATACCCCACTCTTTTTCCTTTGGGTCATATCCAACAATTGAAAATGTCACTGCAATTCCTCCTCACCATTAAGCTAAGAAAACGCCTCCGTACACTAACGCCATAGCGATCACATAGGCTGGGTGAACTTTCACTTTTTCTAATAAGATAAAAGCAACTACCCCAATTCCGATTGTTTGCCAAATGCCTACTCCACCCTGTGAAGTAGTGAAAAAGTTAATCGTCATAATACCTAATAAAACGGCAATGATCGGTCGGATGTACGTACTTAGTCTTTTTACTTTTGGTGAATCTTTAAACTTCAATAAAATTCCGAGCAAGGTAACCATTAAGATAAGTGAAGGGGCAACGGTTGCAAACACACCAATAATGGCACCAAGCACTCCACCCACATCATATCCAATGTATCCAGCCATTTTCGTCGCGATTGGACCAGGAAGTGAATTCCCAAGGGCAACTACTTCACTAAATTCCTGCGTAGATAACCAACCGTAACGGTCCACTACCTCGTTTTCAACCAGTGGAATTGAAGCAGGACCACCACCGTAGCCGACAATACCCGGAATAAAAAACGCTAAAAATATATGCCAATAAACCATCATCCTGCCTCCTTCTCACTTAACTCTTGCTTGTCTTCTAACGGATCTTTTTTCAGTAGAGCAAACAGAAGAAGGGCACCGATGATAAAGGCCGGATGAACCTGAACAAGTTCAATGAGAACATAGGCTACAACTACCATCGCGGCAGCTGGAATCCAACCTAGCGCACCGTAAGACTTTTTGAAAAAATCCCATGTCAACACACCGAGCATGACCATAACAACAGGAACTACTGCTTCAGACATCCCTTGTACCCATGGCTCATCCTTGTACGCGTTCAATACGGTTAATAATAAAATCATGGCGATAATGGTTGGAACGATGTTGGCGGCAAGGGCTACGATAAGACCCGGAATTCCGCTCACCCGATAGCCGATATAACCTGCCATTTTCGTCGCAATCGGTCCTGGAAGTGCATTCCCGAGGGCCAATACCTCCGAAAATTCATCATCATCCATCCATTTATACTTTCCAACAACCTCTTTATGAAAAAGGGGAATGGAAGATGGACCTCCTCCAAACCCAAATATTCCAACTCTAAAGAAGGCAGCAAACAAATTCCAAAGTTTCATGCTGTCACTCTCCTATTTTGTGAAGAAGCGGTTTTGTGTGGTGTGGGGAAGTGCTTGTAATGTGCCTTCCCGGACACCCTATGTGCCGTTAGTTGTAGTTTATGTGCCATTTTAGCTGGTTTATGTGCCGTTTCAACTGGTTTATGTGCCGTTTCAACTGGTTTATGTGCCGTTCCGGGAGGCTAATGTGCCATCCCTGAACGTTTATGTGCCATATCGCCGAGTCTATGTGCCGTTACAACAGATTTATGGGACTTTTACAATCCTTTATGGGACATTCTGCACTGGATATGGGACAGTTCCATCCGTTTATGGGACATCTCGCTACCTATACTCGCTACCTATATTGGACAGTTCCATCCGTTTATGGGACATCACACTCCCGATATGGGGTACCTTCACACTAGTTATGGGACATTCCGCTCCCAGTATGAGACACTTCCGCTCCCAATATGAGACACTCTCCCACACATTCAACCCTACACACCCACAACCGCCATTAACTTTCCTACCTTACCAAGCGGCAATCGCACCATCTGTTCTAGATTCAGTTCCACCCATCAAGACACCTGTCTTCGGATCTCTCCAGATAATCTGACCACGACCGAAGCCACCGCCATCAAGGGCTACTGTAATCTGATGTCCTTTACGAGCCAATGCCTGAGCAACATGTGTAGGGAAATGTGGCTCTACCATAAACTTCTTCCCTTCCGTCCATTGCCATCTTGGCGCATCCAATGCTGCTTGAGGATTTAAGCCAAAGTCAACCGTGTTCATGACAACCTGCATATGACCTTGTGGTTGCATGTAACCTCCCATTACTCCGAACGGTCCAACTGCCTCATTGTCCTTCGTTAAGAAGCCAGGAATAATCGTATGGTACGTTTTCTTCCCTGGTTTTAGCGCATTATGATGCTCTGGATCTAATGAGAAATCGTGCCCGCGGTTTTGTAGGGATATTCCTGTTCCTGGAACGACAATCCCTGAACCAAAGCCCATGTAGTTACTTTGAATGTAGGAAATCATGTTTCCTTCACTGTCAGCAGCTGCCAAGTACACTGTTCCACCTTTTGGAGGTGTGTATGGAGATGGCTCAATCGCAGTATCTCCAATCAACGCACGACGCGCTGCAGCGTATTCTTCAGAAAGTAACTCTTCATTCGTAATCTTCATATCTTTAGGGTCTGTAATAAATGCTTTTCCATCCGTGAAAGCTAATTTCATCGCTTCCATTTGATGGTGCACTGTATCCACATCTTCACGGTGTTTCATTTCGAAGCCTTGTGCGATATTTAATCCCATTAGGGCCACAATTCCTTGACCATTCGGTGGGATTTCCCATACGTCATAGCCACGGTAGTTCACTGAAATAGGATCAACCCATTCTGGTTCAAATGCAGCTAGGTCCTCTTTAGCAATGAAACCACCATGCTTTTTAGAGAAAGCATCGATTTTTTCAGCTAGCTCTCCACGGTAAAAGCTTTCTGCATTCGTTTCTGCAATCGATTGAAGCGTGCGCGCATGACCTTCAGAACGCCAAACCTCACCGATTTCTGGAGCTTTTCCATTCGGAGCGAATGTATCAAACCATGGTTGGAACTCTTCACTCTTGAATTCTTGCTTAAAGCGTTTATGAGCTAAGCCCCAGAACTTACCTAAGATTGGGCTAATAGGGTAACCTTCTTCTGCTAATCGAATAGCAGGTTTTAAAACTTCAGTAAGAGGTAGCTTTCCGAATTTTTTCGAAAGCTCTGCCCAAGCACCAGGTGCACCAGGTACTGTAACTGGAGTTAATCCGAATGTTGGCATTTTCTCATGTCCGCGTTCTTTTACTGCTTCAATGGAGATGCTTTGTGGAGACTTTCCACTTGCATTTAATCCGTGAAGCTTATCCTTCACCCAAACTAGGGCAAACGCGTCACTTCCGATTCCGTTTGAAGTAGGTTCAACAACAGTCAGTGCAGCAGCTGTCGCAATCGCTGCATCAATCGCGTTCCCACCCTTTTGTAAAATTTCAAGACCTGCTTGAGAAGCTAACGGTTGTGATGTCGCCACCATTCCGTTCTTTCCAAAGGTTGTCACACGTTGTGATGGGTACGGGTTAAATAAATGATCTGTAGTCATCCGAGCACTTCCTTCCAAATGATAAAATTATTAAACTATGATATTCATATGTTAGTAAATCACCTAAAAATAACTTACAAATGTATAAAAAATACCCTGTTATCGAATTATAACGAAATATTTAGAAAAAATCTATAAGTTTATGAGTTTAGTCTATAAAATCATATACCATTGATTTCCAGTAGTAAACAAAACAAAAAGTATGTAACAAATCTGAGTTACATACTTTTTTAGGTATTATAAAAATATGAGGATATTGTAGAGAATCTTCGAGGAATAGGTTTTGATGGGAGTCTGAAGGAATAGATTACCTTGTTTGTCCTTCTCTCTTTTTTTCACCTAACATTTTTATCACATCTTGATTGATGTCAACTCTCCCCTCTAGATGCTTGAAACTACTTCTCATTTCAATCCGGGTATTCTCAAGCTCCCTCATCATACTTCCATAGTAAAAGGCGATTTCCTTCCGCATCTCACCTTGTTCAGATTGTAAAGAAGAAACGTTTTGTTTGATTTCACCTTGTTCCGCTTGTAATGAGGAGATGCTTTGCTTGATTTCTCCTTGCTCACTTTGCAATGAGGAGATGCTTTGCTTGATTTCTCCTTGCTCAGCTTGTAACGCGGATATGCTTTGCTTAATTTCCACCTGATCAGATTTAAATTCAGCAATGTCCTTCTTCATTTCACTTTGTTCTGATTTTATGGCTCCGATATCTGCCTGCATTTCTTTTTGAACCTTTTCGAACTGATCAAATCGGTTATTTATTTGCCCCATAATTTCTTTTAGCAGTTGTTCCATTTGTTTCACCTCCTATTTGAGACTTAGTATACAACTTGGAAGTGAATTTGACTAATTGGGAAAAAGGGGAAATCCATATGTGAAATTCTAAATTTTCAAGTAGACATTCCTAGAGTTTCACTTTGGAAATAGCAATTTTCATCTCTAATAATCCAGTGGGACAGTGAAACCTGTCCCCTCTGTCCCTACAACTTTAGACCAGTTCGGCTCTTAAATCTTCGGAGTAAGATGTGACTCTCCACACGACTGATGCCTTCTAAAGCATACAGCTCGTTGTTAATAAATCGTTCTAAGCTTGTAAAATCCTCTACAAGTACGTGCATATGTAAGGTACTTGGGCCCGTCATTTGGTAGCAGCTTGCGACTGCCGGGTTGTCTGCGAGCGCTTGTGCCACCTCAACTAAATGGGCCGGTTCACAATCGACCTCGAAAAAGGCTGATACACCTTTTCCTACTTTTTCAGAGTTAATAACAACGCTGAACTTTTCAATGACTCCATTTTTCATTAGCTGTTGGACACGGTCGCGGATGGATACCCTTGATAGTCCCAATTCTTTTCCTATATCGACATACGATAGTCTTCCGTTTTCTGTAAGAAGCTGCAGTATTTTTTTATCCGTATCATCAAGCTTCATTTTTTCACCAGCCTGTCTTATTTTTGCCTTGTAACCTTTATTATAAGCGAATTTACCATTTTATGGAGGGGTATTTTTACAGAAATATAGGCATACCCCATAAAAAAACTGATAGATATAAAAGAAGGACATGTTTATAATATTGCATAGTCCATTTGTCACGCATTTAAAAGGGGGGAGAACATGAAAAAGGTACCGTTACGTAAAGTCAAAGAAGGCGACATTCTCGCTTTAGACCTTTATACCGAAGACTTTAAGCTATTATTAGTCCGTGGAACGAAGCTATCTTTTCCATTAATAACCCTCATGAGTAATCGTGCCATTAAGGAAGTTTTTATTGAAGACGAACACACGGATGATGTGACATATAGTCCTCTCCTCTTTCATGATGCTCGAAAAGAAATCCATAAGGAAATTTACCGGGTTCTATTTCAATATCTTTCTCAAGAAGAAATTGGTTTCAAATTTAATTCGGTTGACCTTGGAAAAGAATTTGAGAAAATTTCTAGAACCCTCTTGAATTATATAGCGACTCAACCAGATATTCTACACAGTATGCATGACATTCATGTGTACGACCATTACGTTCTTCAACATTCCCTTAATGTCGGGATGATTTCCGGCATGATTGGGCTGGAAAAAGGGCTTTCCAAAAATGAGCTAATCGAGCTTATGGTAGGTGCGATGTTGTTTGATATTGGAATGACTAAACTTCCTAAGCATGTGTTGAACAAAAAAGGAACATTTAGTACGATTGAGAAAAAAGTCGTTCAGCGTCACACCATGTTGGGGTATGAAGTTTTAATAAAAGAACGAAATATCTCAGAAGAGTCTGCCCTGTGCGCCTTATATCACCATGAACGATTAGACGGCGATGGTTATCCTACGAACTTACCTGGAGATGCGATTCACTTGTACCCACGGATTGTCGCGGTTGCAGATGTATTCGATGCGCTAACAACTCAGCGCCACCATCGAGATCAATACTCCCCTCATGAAGCAGTGGAATACCTTTATGCTTCCGGCGGTACGATGTTTGATACCGATGTCATTAAGTCGTTTTTAAAAACTTTCGCTGTCTTCCCAGTTGGTTCAACCGTAAAGCTAAATAACGGTTTGAATGCGGTTGTGACAAAGGTTTTCCCAGACTTCCCGCTTCGCCCTGTGGTTCGGATATTAGAAGATACCCATGGTGAGCGACTACATACACCGATTGACGTAGATCTTCGTCACCATCATAATGTAACGATTCAATAGAGACAGTAAAGCCCGCAGGCGGTAATCGCTGCGGGCTTCTTAATGTAATGTCTATTGTTTAATTAAGTTGTCTCAATTAACCCATATTTGCCGTCTTTACGCTTGTAGACGACATTGGTTTTGTTAGATTCTGCATCGGTAAAGACATAAAAGTTATGTCCTAACATGTTCATTTGTAAAATTGCTTCTTCGCTATCCATTGGCTTCAGGTCGAAGCGCTTCGTTCTCACTAATTCTAAGTCATAATCTGTATCAGCTTCCTCTGTCGCAACAGCTGAAGCACTTTCTTCAAACCCAGTAAAGAGTTCCTTCGTACTACCCTTTTCTCTAAACTTACGGTTGACCTTCGTCTTATGCTTACGGATTTGTCTCTCTAATTTGTCGAGGATTAAATCAATCGCTGCATACATATCCTGATGTCCCTCTTCTGCTCGAAGAACCAATTGCGTCATCGGAATGGTCACTTCCACTCTCGCAAATTTATCAGGTAACACTTTTAAATTAACATGGACATTGGCATCAGGAGATTCAGTAAAGTACCTTTCCAGCTTACTAATCTTTTTCTCCACATAATCTCGTAATGCTGCTGTAACTTCAATGTTTTCACCACGAATGTTATACTTCATACGCTAATGCCCCCTTATCGTGTTATGTAGTACTACTTCTACACTACCCGTCCAAACTCCTTCCTAAACGGGCAAATCCCACAAGAATTTTTTACTATATCTTCAATAATTTTTAACGATTACTTAACCTTATGCGAGGAGGACACTACGGCATGCATGAAAAATGCGAGACCTCCAAAAAGAGACCCCGCATAAATTTAATGAGCAATATATGGTTTTAAAAGCCCTTGAATTTCCTCAGACCATTTGAGAAAACTAGGGGCAAAGGATTCGCGAATGAACATTTGCTTAAAGCCTTCATCCTGTAATTTCCCATTGAATTGGAGAGACTGCTCCAACACATTGTCAAAACGAGAAATGGCTTGTTGAACATTAGCATCCTCTGCCAATACATTTTCTAGGATAATATGACTATTCAAAAGCTGTTGAAAAGCAGAGAAGATGTCTCCTAGAATCCGGTCTCCTTGCATTTTCTCGGGGTCTTGAAAGCTGTCCACAATATAATGAACCGCTTCATCCATCGTTTGTAAAAGACTTGCGTACTCTCGAATAACTTGAAGATTATCTTCCTGCACTTGTATCAAAAAAATCACCTATTTTCGTTTATCGTAAAACATACCGTCGTGGTTGATAGATTTATATGGGTTTACATACTTCTCTCTGGAATCTTTACGGTTCTTTAAAGATTTCATATCCTTTTTAATCTTCTCTTTTTCAGTTTGAAGTAAAAACTGAATTTCCTTTTCCATTACGATGCATTTTTGGCCGATGGTTTCCTCTTCTTTTGTGTAGGGAGGCTTCATTTGGAGCAGCATCGATTGTCTGCGATCTAGGATTGTGTTGATTTGCTCAATTTGCTGATCCCGGTCCTGGGTGTCTTCATGCTTTTTGAGTAAAGCTAGAAGTTGTTTTGTTTCTTCAAAGAACTCATTAACCACTGACACTTGAATCGGCTCCAGCTGCTGTTGGTTTTTTGTTTAGTTGGATGACTTGTTTCCAGGTATCACGGAATTCGGTTGCTAAGCCTTCAACTTCGTCTAAAATGGAAGAGTCATTTTGTACGTTGGCTTCCATTAGACGACGGTTCATATAGTCGTATAGTGGCATCAATTGTTGTGAAATAGCTACTTCTGGATTTAAAGTAACCATTAGTTCTTGAACAATCTTTTGTGCTTTTTGGATATTTGTATTTTTTACTTCAATGTTCTTATCTTCGATTCCCTTTTTTGCGAGCTTAATAAATTTGATACAACCGTTATATAGCATTAAGGTTAACTCACCCGCTGTGGCGGTATTAACGGAATTATCTTGGTATTTTTGGTATGGATTTTTCATGGCCATGAGGTATTCCTCCAGTCCTATCTTTTCTTTAAAGCTACTTACATTCCTCCACCAAATTGGTTCATAAGGAACATGGATTGTTGGTTTGATTGTTGAATTGCCTTTTCC
Source organism: Bacillus carboniphilus (assembly GCF_039522365.1). GTDB lineage: Bacteria > Bacillota > Bacilli > Bacillales > JC228 > Bacillus_BF > Bacillus_BF carboniphilus. Next base: position 85,751 of record NZ_BAAADJ010000005.1, read on the forward strand.
ATTGCTGTGAATTGACGCCAGTAACGGTCTTCAATGTCTAACAGTCTTCTTTCAAAATCCGAAATTCGATCATCTATGTTTTCAAGATTACGACCAATTGTAAACGATTGGTTGGTACTTGAACTTTTACCTGCTTTTTTCTCTATGCTTTCCATAGTACCCTTCAGTGTTTCACGAAGACGGTCTACAATTCCCTCCGAATTGGAGGTTGCACCATTAAAAAGCTTATACACGCCATTTGGGTCATCTGAAATGGCTTTGCGTAACTTATCTTCATCAATAATTAGCTTCCCTTTTTCAAGGTAGTTTGAAGAGGTTTTAATTCCAATTTCAGCTAACTGCGAGACACCAGTCAACCCTTCAACCACTGTATAAAGGTCTCTTCTCATTTGATTTAAGCCATTCTGTAATACCGAATCACCACGTAAAGTCCCGCTTTTAGCTCGTTCTTCCCACAGCTCTATTTCCTTCTCTGACATTGCCTCCTTTTGTTCAGAGGTTAGGGGCTGATAATCTCGGTAGCGTTTTTCATCCACCTTACTGTTCATCTTTTCAATCATTTCATTGTATTTATCTACAAATTTGACGACTGTTTCAAGGATCTTATCAACATCAGGTGAAGAAGAGAAAGAAACGGATTCTCCAGCTGCTGTTTCCTTTTTTAAAGTTAATTCAAATCCATTTATGTTTATATTATTTGTGCTTCTAGTGATTCGTAGACCGTTATAAGTCAGATCAGCATTTTGTCCGATAGTCCCAACACCGTTTGCTTCCGCCTGTTTGTTATTAACATGAAAATTTAGAGTTTCCTTAAGGAAGGTCCCTGCTACATCCACTAACTCAATTTCTGGTAAATCAGTAGGAGAAACCACATTCCCTGTGTTTTTTGCAGTAAATGAGATTTGATTTGTTGCGTCATCAAAAAACGCATTCACGCCAGACTTCTCATTAATTTTACTAATAATAGAGTTGAGTGTTTCCTTCGAAGGATCAAATGTCAATTTAAAGCCTTCCTCGATTGTTTCACCTTTAGCATTAGTGGTTTGTGTTTGTAGTTCTCCATTCGGCTTTATAGCACGAATAATAAAAGTTTGTGTCCCCGTAACCCCTTGCTCACTCAGTAATTTATCGGGTTCTAATGTTACCGGAATTCTATTACGCATTGTTGCCGACTTCGCAAGCTGATGTACTTCAACTGAGCCAGAAAAATCTGACACTGAATTAATGTTTCTAACAGAAACAGCATCCGGATTAGAAGAACTGATGGTCTTTTGGATAAAAGTTCCTTGCTTTCCAACTCCGTCAAATATTAAACTATCAAAATCAAACATCAACTTATTCATCTCACGGTAGTCATCACGTTGCCATTCTAAGAAAGTTTTCTTTTGGGTTAATTTATCAAGTGGCATTCTTTCAGCTTTCATCAAATCCGATACAAGCTGATCGATATCCATACCACTAGCTAATCCGCCTATTCTCATGCTCATTTATATCACCTCTATACTTCTATCTATATCTTTTCATCTACTATAAAGCCTAAGAATTCTGCCATAGCTGCATATATGTCTAATAGTTTCTTAGGAGGAACTTCTTTCACGATTTCCTTTGTTACCTCATCTACGATTGTAACGTAGTATTCTTCTAGCTTCTCATGAAATTCAAATTTTAAATTTGTATTGGCTTGTTTAACAAATTTATTTAAATTTTGAACGACTTGTTCAACTTGTTCTTTTTTTGGTTTCACTTCTTCTACTTTAGTGTTTTGATTTTCTTGGGCATTGGTGGATCCGAGCTGTTTCATTTTATCTAGAAGCTTCCACTCCGTATTCGATACACTTTGAATGCTTTGACCTTGAATTGACATTGGTTTTGTCACACAAAATCTCCTTCCCCAATTAAAAACCCTTTTATTTTTATATCGGACCAAAACTGATATTTTTCAAGTTTTAAACAATCCTTTTTATGCCAGATGGATCACTTAGGGATCAGTTCCACATTTTTGGCACAATGATAGTTTAATAGATTCGGAGTCTAATATATGTAAATTAAATAGAAAGAAGCCATGACCAAACAACTGGTCACAGCTTCTTACGATATTAAGGTGGGACAGGAAACCTGTCCCCCTGTCCCCGGGACAAGGAACCTTGTCCCTACCTATTCGATTGTTACATCATCGATCATGTAGATTTCAGCCGGGCTAATCCAGAAGCCTTTTACGTTTTTCCCTAGTACGGCGATGGATTCATCGTTACGTAGGAAAATGGCTGGTGCTTCTTCTAATTCGATGGCTTGTGCTTCTGCATAAATTTCTTGGCGTTTTTCTGGGTCGGTTTCTTGACGACCACGGTCGATTAGTTCATCTACTGTTGGGTTACTGTAGAATGAACGGTTTCCTGGGTTTCCTCTTGCATCAGAATGGAATAGGAAGTATTGGTTATAGTCAGCGTCACCTGTCATGTTAGACCAACCTAGGATGAACATGTCGTGTTCCCCTTTAGCTGTTGCATCTAGGTATGCTCCCCACTCAACAACCTTCACTTCAACGTCAATTCCAACACCTTTTAGTTGAGATTGAACAACTTCTGCTACGTCCATGCGCTCTTTGTTGTCATTTGTCCAAATGGTTGTTTTAAAACCATCCTCATAACCTGCTTCAGCAAGCAGTTCTTTTGCCTTTTCAATATTGTATTCGTAACCTGTTAAATCAGCATTATGTCCCCAAACTCCAGGACCCATTGGACCAGTAGCTACAGTCCCTACATTATTGTATACACCTTCAACAATCGCTTTAGTATCTACTGCATAACTAATGGCTTGTCTTACACGTGGGTCATTAAATGGCTCTTTTTGTGTGTTAAAGCCAATATAGTCAATCCCTAGCGCATCGCTACGTAGTAGTTTCATGGAATCACTAGCTTCTACTCTTTCGATTTCAGTTACTGGAATCGGGTTTGCAATGTGCGCTTCCCCAGTTTCTACCATCGCAATTCTTGTAGAATCTTCAGGAACAACTTTAAACGTGACAGAATCGATTTTTGGTTTGTCACCCCAGTATTCATCGTTACGAACGAGCTTAATTTCTTGACCAGGCTTCCAATCGTCAAATTTGAATGGACCGGTACCTACTGGATTTTGCCCCACTTTTTCTCCTGAATCAATTAAAGTCGGACTAATAATTCCAGCTGCATAGTGGGATAGGTTAGCTAGTAATGGCGCAAACGGGTATGCAGTCTTTAATTGAACCTTATGATCATCGACAACAACAACTTCTGTAATCATTTCAAATAAGTTTTTACGTGGTGAAGCTGTTTCTTCAGCTTGAACACGCTCAATTGTCTTTTTCACTGCTTCGGCCGTAAATTCAGTTCCATCATGGAATTTAACCCCTTCACGTAACGTAAATTCCCATGTCGTATCGTCAATTTGTTCCCATTCAGTTGCCAGTGCAGGCTGAATGTCCATATTGGCATCTTGGCGAACTAGGCCTTCAAAAATCTTACCATGATACACGTTTGCGGATGGGATATCCGTTCCTAAATGCGGATCTAATTGAGTAGCATCCGATAAAACGGCAATCACTAAATCACCTGTGTTTCCTTTACTATCACTACCAGAGTCCCCCAATTGTCCAGGGTCCTGATTTCCAGTACAAGCTGATAAAAGTAATGTAGTAATAATAGCTATACTCAGCCATAAAGAACTCCATTTATTTCGTTTCATCTTCATCTCACTCTCCTTCTATGTTTTTGCGTATTAAACTTCAATAGTAGTAGGAATTATCTGCAGCTCTTTCGTTGATTTCGTCAAGTTTTTATGACCGTCTTTTGTAATGACAACTAGGTCTTCAATACGAACTCCACCGAAATCAGGGATATAAATTCCAGGTTCAACGGTTATGACCATTCCTTCTTGTAAAACGGTATGGTCAGTTGAACGCATTCCAGGCTTCTCATGAATAGCTAGTCCAAGTGAGTGACCTAAGCTATGACCAAAGTTCTCTCCATAACCAGCCTCTCTGATAATGGATCTTCCGACTTCATCCATTTCACTACAAGTTTTACCTGGACCAATTTGTTTTAATGACTCTTCTTGAGCTTTTAACACGATATCATAGATTTCTTGTTGCTTCTCACTTGGTGGTCCAATCACAACTGTTCTTGTAAAGTCAGAATAGTACCCGTCAACAATAGCACCATAATCCATTTTGACAAAATCTCCAACCTCTACAATTCGTTCCGTAGCTTGTCCATGTGGTAAGCACGACCTTGGACCTGACGCAATTACGTGATTGGGCTTTATTTTTTGTGCCCCAAGCTTTCTCATGACAATTTCAAGTTCTAAGCCGATTTCTTTTTCAGACACACCTGGACGAATAAATCCTAGAATGTGGTCAAATGCTTGGTCACAAATATCAATTGCTTTTTGAATAGAAGCAATTTCAGATTCATCTTTAATCATTCGAATGTCGTAAATAGCCGGTGAAGCATCTACCAGCTTTGCATTGGGTAGTCTGGATTGTATTTCTAAGTAAATCTCTGCTGGAAGTGAGTCTAATTCTAAGCCAATCGTAATGGCCTTATTGGAAGGAAAATAGTTACACACCATTTCAATCATATTTTGTTGATGCTGAACTACCTCATATCCTTTAGCTTGCTCCCTTGCTTGGTCGACGTAACGGAAATCTGTTAAAAGAGTTTCAGAATCTTTTTGAATCAGAACCGCCCCACTCGAACCTTGGAAACTAGAAAAGTAGTAACGATTATCTACAGATAGAAGAATGACTCCCTCCCATCCATTTTCGTCCATCTTTTTCTTCAATTTTGATACTCGATGTTGCATCGATTTGACTCCCCCTTTCTATCCATTTCGGATGAGTTGTGTTCATTATAGAAAATTTATTTAACGGATGTTTTCAATTTCATGTCCTAAATTTACAGTAATTTTACTTAATCGAAATATTCAGACAAAAACTGACGATTTTTTGATAACTTAGGAACAACAAGATGACAGAGGAGGGAACAACATGAGTAGTTTAGTCACCGAAAAATCAAACGCTACATCTATAAAACCAGCAAAAAAACAAAAACAGTGGCTGGAACTTAGTAAGGCTCTATTAAATAATAAGATGTCACTCATAGGTGGTTTCATTATTCTCATTTACCTATGTTTAGCTGCACTTGCACCACTTATCGCACCTTATGATCCATATGAAATTAATCTTCTTAATAAATTACAGCCTCCATCTTCAGAGCACATCATGGGAACGGATGATAAAGGAAGAGATATTTTTAGTCGTATCCTTTATGGTTCCCAGTTATCTCTTTCAGTAGGCGTTGTATCTGTTTTTATCGGAGCCTTCTTCGGGATAATTTTAGGAGTGGTCTCCGGTTACTACGGAAAATGGATTGACACCGTTATTATGAGGTTTATCGATGTCCTTCTAGCTTTTCCGGGGATCCTTTTAGCTCTTGCCATTGTAAGTGCGTTAGGACCGAGTCTAGTAAATGTTATGTTTGCTGTTGGTGTCTTTTCTATACCGACTTTTGCAAGAATTGTCCGGGGTTCTACTCTTGCTGCTAAAAAAATGGAATATGTAGATGCCATAAAAGTATTAGGGGCAAGTGACGCAAAAATCATTTTTGTTCATATTTTACCGAATATCTTATCACCTATTATCGTTCAAGGAACTCTACGTTTAGCGACAGCTATTTTATCAGTTGCCGGGTTATCCTTCCTCGGAATGGGAGCTCAGCCACCGTCTGCTGAATGGGGAGCGATGCTAAGTGATGGACGAGACTTTTTATGGACAGCCCCTCATATCGCTCTATTCCCTGGCTTAGCAATTGCCATTATCGTGCTTGCCTTTAACATTTTTGGAGATGGTTTACGCGATGCATTAGATCCAAGGATGAAACAATAAAAGGAGGAAACCGAAAATGTTTGTTTTTATCATTAGACGATTATTACAAATGATACCTGTCCTCCTTGGGGTTACCTTTGTTGTATTTTTAATTATGCAAATGGTCCCTGGTGATCCTGCCATGTTAATTGCAGGTGAAGGAGCATCAGATGAACAAGTTGAGGCGATTCGAGAAGATTTGGGGTTAAACAGACCCATGATTATTCAATATTTTGATTATGTAGGTAATGTTATTCAGGGGGATCTAGGAACTTCCATTCGTACCGACCGACCGGTTTTAGACGAAATTATGTTTCGACTCCCTATTACCATTGAGCTTGCCTTTTGGAGTATTGTCATTACGATTGTTTTAGGTGTTTTGGCTGGAGTTATTGCAGCAACGAAACAAAATAGTTTTTCAGATGTAGGGATTATGATGGTATCTCTTATCGGGGTATCCCTACCAAACTTCTGGTTAGGTCTGATGTTAATTATTTACTTCTCAGTAGGACTCGGCTGGTTCCCAGTTGCTGGGTGGGGTTCATTCTCACACGTCGTATTACCTGCCTTAACTCTCGGAACGGGTGGAGCTGCCATTGTTGCTCGAATGACTCGTTCCAGTATGCTCGAAGTGATCAGACAAGACTATATTCGAACAGCCAAAGCCAAAGGCGTTCGTCAACGCTTAATCATCTATAAACACGCATTAAAGAATGCATTGATTCCAGTTATCACAGTCGTCGGTTTGCAATTCGGAGCTCTTTTAGGCGGAACGGTTCTTACCGAATCAGTTTTCGCCATCAATGGAGTCGGACGACTCATCATTGATGCTATTCGAATGAGAGACCTACCACTTGTACAAGGATCGATTTTATTTGTATCTGTCATCTTTGTTGTGGTAAACATGGTCGTTGATATATCTTACCGCAAGTTGAACAAACGCGTAGATTTAAACTAAGAGAGGAGAGGAAAAGGGCTCATGCATCTTACAAAAAAAGAAACCATTTTAGAAGTCAGAGATTTACAAACCCACTTCTTCTCGAAAAAAGCAGTAACTAAAGCCGTAGATGGTGTCGATTTTGAAGTGGCAAAAGGAGAAACCCTTGGAATCGTTGGAGAATCCGGATGTGGAAAAAGTATGACCTCGCTCTCCATCATGGGGTTAATTCCACAACCACCTGGAAAAATTGTCGGAGGAGAAATTAACTTTAAAGGTGAAAACCTTCTCCAATTATCAGATGAACAAATGCGAAAATATAGAGGGAACTTAATCTCGATGATTTTCCAAGAACCGATGACCTCTCTCAATCCTGTGTATACCGTTGGGGAACAAATTGCGGAGGTCTTTCGTACTCACCAAAGGCTCGGAAAAAAAGCAGCTTGGGACAAAGCCGTAGACATGTTGAGATTAGTCGGAATCCCTTCCCCAGAAAAACGGGCAAAGCAGGAACCACATGAATTAAGTGGCGGAATGAGACAAAGGGTCATGATTGCTATTGCATTGGCTTGTAATCCAGAGCTACTAATCGCAGATGAACCGACAACTGCCCTAGACGTGACGATTCAAGCTCAAATTTTAGAGCTATTGAAAAAGCTTCAAAAAGAACTCGGAACAGCAGTCATTATGATTACCCATGATATGGGAGTTGTAGCAGAAACCTGTGATAAAGTGGCCGTTATGTATGCGGGGAAAATCGTGGAGTATACCGATGTCGATTCCTTATTCGATAACCCTAAGCACCCCTATACAGTAGGGTTATTAAAAAGTATTCCGCGCTCTGACCGTGATGTAGAGGAGCTTGAGGCGATTCCTGGTAGTGTACCGAGTCCACATAACTTACCTACAGGTTGCAGCTTCTCCCCAAGATGCCCGTTCGCAACAGCTTTGTGTAAAGGGGAACAACCCGAGCTGATTGAAAATGAAAAAGGCGATAAGATTCGTTGCTGGATGTATACCGACCGTTGGGATGGTTCAGTACTCGAGGAGGTGGCAAGTGATGTCCGTGATTGATTTAAAGAAGGAGCCTATTCTTAAAGTACAAGATTTACAGCAATATTTTCCGATTAAAGGTGGAATTTTGGGCCGTACCGTAAATCATGTTAAAGCAGTAGATGGCGTTAGTTTTACCATCAATGCTGGGGAAACCGTTAGTATCGTTGGGGAATCTGGATGTGGAAAATCTACTACAGGAAGAGCCATTCTTCGATTAGATGAACCGACTGGCGGTGAGGTACTATTTCAGAATCAAGATCTCTTATCCTTATCAAAAAGTAAATTACGTGCAGTTCGAAAAGATTTACAGGTTATTTTCCAAGACCCATTTGCCTCTCTGAATCCGCGTCGGACAATTTGGCAAACGTTAGAGGAAGCAATGGGAATCCTTAATGTTGTTCCGAAAAAGGATCGAAAAAAACGCGCAATTGAGCTATTAGAGCAGGTTGGTCTTCGAGAAGAACAACTAGACCGCTATCCTCATGAATTTAGTGGAGGTCAACGTCAACGTATTGGAATTGCCCGCGCCTTAGCGGTTGAACCTAAACTCATTATTTGTGATGAGGCTGTTTCAGCATTAGACGTTTCGGTGCAAGCACAGGTATTAAATCTATTAAAGAAACTACAAAAAGAATACGAATTAACTTACCTATTTATCTCACATGACCTCGGTGTGGTACGACATATTTCCGATCGAATAATCGTGATGTATCTAGGCAAAGTAGTAGAGATTGCGAATAAAAAAGACTTATTTGACAATCCATTGCACCCTTATACCCAGGCTTTATTATCAGCGATACCAGAACCAGATCGAAAGAAAAAGAAAGAACGAATCATCTTGAAAGGTGATGTTCCTTCTCCAATTGATCCACCAAAGGGATGTCGATTCCACACAAGATGTCCTCTTGCTACGGATCATTGCAGGCAGGTTGAACCTGAGTTACGAACTTTTGGAGAGAATCACAGTGTAGCTTGTCACTACGCTGATCAAATTTCATAAATATAGGATTTTAAAAAGACGGTCTCCCCCACCGTCTTTTTTTTTGTAACTTTTGTAAAGATTGTAGCGTTATGCAAACTATATTCGAACTGCAGTTGATTGGAGTGGAGGTGCTTGACTCCTGCGGGAGGAAGGGACAAGGGAGACCCCGCAGGAGCGATAGCGACGAGGAGGCTCCCGGACCGCCCGCGGAAAGCAAGCACCTGCAACGGAAATCAACACCTTAGTTCAAAGAACGGCTGTTGTTAAAATGGAGCAATGTATAGGAAAACAGCTTTTGTAAATAAGTAGAGTTCTGTAGAAAGATGTCGAAATATTAACTATTATGTTATACTATTGTAAATTTTCAGCAGGGATTGGTGGATTATGCTTTTAAGCTACAATGCTTTTACCATATTTGTTGTGGTTGCCATTTTTGCACCATTAGTCGGTGCCATTTCACTACTTGTTGTATTAGCGTTCGAAAAACAAATTGACGGGTTAACCTTTGAAAAGCAACAAGTGCAAATGGAAAAAGAGCTTCAGGAAAGTGAGTACATGCAGCTAAACCAACAAATTCAACCTCACTTCCTTTTCAATACAATGAACCTTATGCTTGGACTTGCACGTCTTGATCGCAAGGAAACATTAGTCCAGGTAATGGAAGCATTGTCCCATTATTTAAAGTTTAAATACCAAGTGAAAGAACCATTAATTCCTCTTGAAAAAGAGTGGGCCTATACACAGTCCTATATCCAAATTCAAAAAATTAGGTTCCAAAACCGATTGGATGTAAACCTGGACATAGATCCTGAAGTCCAATCTGCCCTCTTACCTCCCTATTTAATTCAAACACTCGTTGAAAACTCTTTTAAGCATGGTTTAGAAAAAAAGCCTGGTGAGCTTCTACTAGAGCTTAAAGCAGATCTTTTCAAAGAAAATGTGAGGATCACGGTTTCCGATAATGGACTTGGGATTGGAAAGCTGACGAAAAATGACATCTTTCAAAAAGGTCATGGTCTACCAAATATTAAAAGAAGATTAGAGCTCTTATACGATGAATCCTCTATCGACATTACGCCAAAAGTGTCAGGCGGAACCATCATAACGATTTTACTTCCCAAAATAACTGAAGATCATGAGGAGGTGTAAAGGATGAATATTTTATGTGTGGACGATGAACCTATTGTCATTGAACAGCTTGAATATATATTAAAACCATCCTTTCCTCTTTGGAACTTTTACTATGCCTATGACAGTAGTCAGGCATTATCCATTTTCAAAGAAAACTATTTTCATCTTGCAATTGTGGATATAGAAATGCCTGGAAAGTCTGGTCTGGAATTGATTCGTGACTTAAAGGAACAACAGGCTGATTTACCTGTCATTATTTTATCAGCCCATCAAGATTTTCAATTTGCAAAGGCCTCCATCCAACTCGGTGTTGTTGAATATTTGACGAAGCCGATCATAGCAGAAGAACTAAGAGAGACCGTGAAGAAATTTTCGTCTGAGGTGTATAAGCAAGGGTATTCAAAGCTAATAAATGAAGCATTGTCCACTATCGAGGAATGTTATAACCAGCGGCTTACTTTGCAAAAAGTTGCCTCTAAGGTACATGTAAGTGCGGCTTATTTAAGTCGGAAATTCAGTGAAGAGGTTGGATCATCTCTTTCTGATTATATAAACCAATATCGGTTAGAGAAAGCGAAACATTTGCTTGTTTCTTCAAATGAAAATATATCAACCATTGCTGAGAAAACTGGATTTAATAGTCTTCATTATTTTTCCACCCAATTTAAAAAGAAGGAAGAGATGACACCGAAGGAATACAGAGAAAGGAATCGTAACCTATGAATGAAAAGACCCGTACAAAAATCACCTATGGATATGGGCTATTTACGATTCTTCTCATCTCTCGTTGGAGTACAGGTAATACACTATTCGCTTCTCCTGAATCTTTACTAAGATTTGGATTTTCAGGTGGTATTGTATTTGCTCTGGCGGGATGCTTTTCCTTTTTTGCCTTAATCCCTTTAGTACAAAGAGTCCGAACCCAAACGAAACATCGAGAATTCCTACCCTTGCTGGAAGAAAGATTAACAGAAAGAGCATTTCTTTGGACAAAACGTATTATGGTTCTCGCCGTTTACTTTGGAATGATCGGTATTGGACTGGCTGTAGGCCTTTTATTATACGCCATCTTTTATATCCCAGTTCCAATCGGAGTAGCACTTTTCTTTTTATTTGGTTGGTTACTAGTGGTTATTGGGAATCTTGAATGGTTTACAAACTTCAATGTGATGAAGGTAGGGTTATTGTTACTATTGATGGTCATGATGCTTATACATGCTTTTCTTTTTGATGGGACAGAACCTGTTTATAAAGGCGTTCGCTTGTATCACCCTTATCTGTTCTTCATAGAATTTGATCAAATTTTACCACTTTTAACTGCTTTTTGGTTAGCGATATTAGGCAATATGTTAATGGATGGAAAGATGTGGGGCGTCCTGTTAAAAGCGAATAAAACCAGATTCCGTCGTGGTCTATTTATAACAGGATTGGTATGGACTACGATTCCATTCGGATTTACGATGATGGTCCTCGCTTCTATATACAAAGGCGGCTTCGATAGCATCTTTACGGTATTTGAAAAAATGTTACACCGGTATGATTCATGGCCGATTACCACTATTTTGTTCTTTGTTTTATTTGTCATTTTACTAGATACCTTTTGGACTCAAGTTCGTTCCCTTCATATGTTAAAAGGGGCAGTACTTCCTAAAAAAGTGAATCAGACTTTACTCTTACTTGTCATTCTACTAGGGGTTGTTCCAGCCATTATTTATTACCAATCCATTACGTTGTTAGATTTATTTTTTATCTTTGGCTCTTATTATGCCTCTACTCTACCTGTGTTTGGGTTTATATTTTGGAGAAATCAACGTGTAGGATTGGAAGGTCCAATAATTGTTGGGGTCGGTACGATTGTTGGCTGGGCTTGTTATTGTGTTGGAATGGGGTATGTAAGTGTGATTATGGCATTTATGACTGCGTTTGGCTTAATGTTGGTGAGTGTATATGGTCTTAAGAAAGGGATCCTTTTTGTGGGTAAATAAAGATTCAAGATGTTTCCCAAGAGGGTCCCCTTTTTGACAAGATTTGAATAATGATTGGTTGAAAGGACTTAAGGCCTGTTATTTTCACTATTAGAATTAGGTACTCTGAATGAGTAACCCTTCATATTTTCCGACTAAAGTTGTAAAATTGAAATATCCCAATAAGTCTGATAATTAAGGATGAATTTTAGTGGAAACTGGTGAAAGAAGGATCTCCCAAACATTAAACTACTTCTTCCAAAGTATATAGACTTTTGAATTTTATACCGGACGGTGTCATACTCCATGAAAGTGGTGTTATTCACTATATCAATAATGCTGGAGTGACTCTTTTTCATGCTGAGAGTGCCGAGTCACTTATAGGGGAATCTGTTCTCGAACTGTTTCACTCAGATAGTATGGAGCAAGGAAAACAAAGATACCAACAGCTCGAAAATGGAGACAAGCTCTCGATTATCACTCTAAATATCAAATGCTTAGATGGTGTCAGGCGTCAGTTTCAACTAAACAGTACGTGTATGTGTGAAGACAATCATAAGTTAATGGTTACGATTTTTCGCGACATCACCCAACAGAAGCAACAAGAGGAGGCGCTAAGAGAAAGTGAACATCAATATAGAATGATTACGGATAATATGTCAGACTTAATTGCCATCTTTGATCAAAATGGAATCATTAAGTATGCATCCCCTTCATACGAAAATGTTATGGGATTTAAACCAGAATTCTATATGGGCAGGTACGCGCTCGATTTAATCCATCCAGAAGATATAGATTACATACAAGAAAGATATGATCAGTTACTCCAGACCGGAGAACCTCAGAGAGTGGAGTTTCGATATCAACATAGTGAAGGACACTATATCTGGCTAGAAGTCATTGGAAAAGTTCTGACCCAGACAGGTCATGGAACAGATTATATGGTGGTCGGACGTGAGATTACCGAGAGAAAAGAAAATGAAGCCTTGATTCGAAAGCTGGATAAGCTCTCCGCAGTAGGACAACTCGCGGCTGGTGTTGGACATGAAATTAGAAACCCTCTCACCTCGATTAAGGGCTTTCTGCAACTAATGGAACAAGATGAAATCGCATACAATGATGCCTTTTATTGGGATATTATCTTTAAAGAGTTATCTAGGATTGATTCCATTGTTACTGAATTTATGTTCCTAGCTAAACCTCAAGCTGGGGCCATTGAAGTGATGAATATGAACGAAATTGTAAGTAGTACGCTTACACTCCTTGACTCGCATGCCAATTTGTACAATGTGACGTTGACCGAGAGTTATAGTAAAGAGCATATTTCTACAAGTGGGATTGAGAACAATATAAAGCAAGTTTTAGTAAACATTATTGGGAATGCCATTGAATCGATTTCCAAGTATGGAAAAGTTCGAGTTCGGGTAGAAGAAATGGATTCAGTGATTCGAATTCGAGTTATTGATACTGGTAAGGGAATCTCAAAGGAGCGTCTTCACAATTTAGGGACCCCTTTTTATACGACGAAAGAAAAAGGAATTGGACTCGGGCTGACGATTAGTCAGAAGATTATTAAGGAACATCGTGGGGAATTACGGATTAGAAGTAAGAGCGGGTTGGGGACTGTGGTTGATATTTTGTTACCTAAGAATGATAAAAAAAAGCTCTAGGAGATTGTGTCCTAGAGCTTTTTTTATGCCTTTGTGTCGATGATTCCGCCAAGATGTGGATGCGGTGGGTTTGCCCCAGCATTCGTGGTGGACAGCATTTCTGTTAGTGCATTGGCGTTTGCTTGGGATGTGTCCATTACGTTTTTCATTAAGGACAGACTGACTTGGCTTTGTAGGTTTGATTGGCTGAGTGACATGGATAGTAGTGGGATGTTCATGATAATATGCCTCCTAAAATCTTCTTAATAAATACTTACCGCAAAAAAATAATTTATTACTATCTTGGGGACAAAATGGTATTTAAAATAATCCTGCTTTTCCTAAATGATTATTAAGATCCATACATGTGAAATGATAACTATATTACTATCAAGTCAAATCTACTTCCTTAATTTCGTCTGTTAAATGCAAGATAATGTGGAACATGCGTATTCATAATTTTGACTCAATTCCCTATTAAATATATTTGTTATAATTATAGTTTTCCTAAAGGCAATAATAATAGGCTAAACGCTTGTTTCAAGTTATCCATGTACACCTAAATGTATATAAAATGTAACAATTCATTTTATTCCCTTAGCCAATGATTGCCCAACTTACCGGAGTCCCTTTAGATATATCCTGTTTAGCCTTTTTCCCAAGTACTGACTGAATATATTTAGGTTTTAATCCATCCCCTGGCCTTATTGATTTCACATTTTCTTCTGTAAAAATATCACCGGCTTTGATATCTTTGACAACAAATAATGAACGGGAAAACTCCCTACTCTTTATTTTCTTCACAGTAAGTTCGTAATCTATCCTTCCTAGTGCCTTCTCCGCATCTCTAACCGAATCTACAAGTTGCTTAAATTCGTGTTTATCAAGTGAAAAGCTCGCATCTGGACCACCAATACTCTTATCTAAAATAAAGTGTTTTTCAATCACTTTTGCTCCTAAAGCGACAGAAACAACAGGAACTGTTACACCTAATGTATGGTCTGATAAGCCCACTTCAACATTAAACGTTTCTTTTAAGTTTTGCATTGTTCTTAGGTTGGCATCTTCAATTTTTGCTGGATAAGCTGAGGTACATTTTAATAGAATAATCTGATCATTACCCACTCTTCTACAGGCTTGTACGGCATCATCTATTTCACTAAGAGTTGCAATTCCAGTTGAAATAATGATTGGTTTCTTTTTGGATGCAACATATTCTATCAGTGGAACATCTGTTATTTCAAATGATGCAATTTTATAGGCAGGGACATTTAGACTTTCTAATAAATCGACTGCTGTTTTATCAAAGGGACTTGAGAAGCAAATTAAACCAAGTTCTTTGGCATAATCCATTAGCTCTTCATGCCATTCCCATGGTGTATAGGCCTCTTTATAAAGGTCATACAATGTTCGTCCATCCCATATAGTTCCACTTTTTATCCTGAAGTAATCGTTATTACAATCAATAGTAATCGTATCCGCAGTATAGGTTTGTAATTTTATTGCATCTGCACCAGCTTCTTTAGCGGCTTTTATGGTTCTCTTCGCAATATTTATATCGTGTCCATGATTAGCAGATAGCTCTGCAATAATAAATGTTGGACTCTTTCTATCAATATTGAAATCTCCGATATTAATTGACATTACTATTCCTCCTGTATCTCTACATAACTTTGTAATCAACAATCTTCAGAACATGATCCTTACATTTAACGTAATATTCATCGTTTTTATTAGTAATGACTCCTATAGGCATATCATGTGATACCGAATCTATAACTATTAATCGATTAATGATGATTTTTTTTCCATTCTTTAAAAAATAATAAGCACCTGGATAGGGGTTTGCCTGAGCTCTTACAAAATTGATAACTTCATTCGCACATTTGTAAAAGTCAATGTACCCCATATCTGGTGTTCGTTTCCCAAAATAACTTGCTTCCTTTTCATTTTGTTTAATGAAAGGCTCATTATTAGCAAGCTTTTTTAATGAGTTTATTAACAATTCTGGATATAACTCCTCATACTTCTTCAGTAAACTATATCCTGTATCCTCGCTGTTGATTCTTATAGGAATTTGTTCAATGATATCTCCTGTATCAACCGTCTCTTCGATAATGTGAGAGGTAATACCACTAAATTCTTCGCCGTTGATAATGCTCCATACATGTGGTGTTCTTCCTCTATACTTGGGTAATAAAGAACCATGAATGTTCATTGCGTATTTTGGTAACCTAAAAATTTCCTTTGGAATAATATATCTATAATTTACACTGATCAAATAATCAATATTTTCTTCAACTATTTCTATTTTTATGTCATTCATATGCATTCTTGCATCTTTATACGAATATTTTATATTATTTTTTTTCGCGAACGTATCAACACTATCATTACCTAGTTCCTTATGAGTGAGTATAAAAGATATTGTATATCCTTCGGCAAATAGCCGATCTAGACAATGTCTTCCTAGTTTACCGAACCCACAAAAGAGTATCTTCATAGTCATTCCACCTCTTTGCCATCAACCAGAATGTCAATAAGTCGTCTACTCCCTAATCCATCTATAACACCATTATACATATTGACTATTTCAGCTCTTCTATTCTTACATAACAGCTTATTAAACTCATTTTCTATTTTCTGCAATAAATCTATATCCTTTGAGTCCAGAACTTTTTTCACCAAATTAAACTCTTTTAATCCAGCAACATTATTACTTTGATTTTCTATTATTTTTATTGGAATAAAAGGTGTTTGAGTAGCTATCAATTCATAAATAGTCTGCCCTACTGCAGTTATCGCTAAATCAGACTTTAGCATAATAGATTTCATTTCCACAGCAGAGGCATTCTCGTAAAATCTAATATTTTTTGGATTAAAACTCTTTAGTTCAACCATATTTTTAAACGCGGGTCCTATTACTACATTAAAAATAATGTCTGAGTTTTGTCTGTAAAGATGTTTTAAGATGCCTGGAGTTAAGTTATTTATGTCTGAACCACCCAATGTTATCAGTACTTCTTTTACCTGAGAATTAATATACTCTCTTTTAACTTGTATAAAGGGATTTCTCAAAATGATATATTTCGGTCCAAGTAAATAGCAGTTAGTATCATTTTTAGGATACTTAACTGCTTCAGTACTAAGAGACGGGTTCACAATTATACCTTTAGGATATATAATCCTTCCATTATCATCAATATATAATGCCTTTTTTGCTAATTTTGAAATATCTCGAAATAAACCTTTATTAGCCAAATAAGAGTCTACAATACAATAGTCGTTCTGTTTTATATATTTAGTTAAAAAGTCTTCAGATAGCCAATTAACTACCTTGTATTTTCTATTTCTTATTATCTCATATTCACTTATGTCTCCATAAATGAGGAACTCAACTGTAATTCCTCTTCCCTCTATTTCATCATATAAAGAGCTGCATCTTGAGATATGTCCTAAACCTATTTGACTACCGCCTTCCGTTAAAATTAACACCCTCATATTACCCATCCTTAGACCTAATTGACTTTCTTTTGTTCAATATGTGCATTGATTGAAAAAAGTTTTGGTTCTTGTTTAAATATGTCAATAATTTCTTGAAGATAAAAGTCATGGTTCCCTTTATATAATCTATTGTAAATTTCGTTAATTAGCTTGAAATCCTCTTCTGTATCTAATGTCCATCGATATTTAGAATAATTAACATCATTCTTGAAGTAATGTATTTTATGACTATGTTCATAAATGTAAGGAGTAACATGTTCTCTATGATACTCTTCTCTTCCATTAGTAAACGCATTTTCCAATACTTCAAAAGAAAATACTTCTGTATCCAATCCTCTAGGATAAGTTCTTTTACTTAGATCTGACCCAGCATTTGTTACAATATCATGGTTTCCTTTTATAAATATATCAACTATTTCATCTATTACATGTGGATCAATTACAGGGCAGTCTGATGTAATTCTTACAATAATATCAATATTGTTTTCTTTGGCTGCTAAATAATAGCGACTGAGAACATCATCTTCACTACCTCTATATACCTTTGCGCCACTTGAAATTGCTTCTTTTTCAATAACACTATCTCTCTCGTGTACTGTTGTTGCAATAATAATTTCTTCAATAAAATTAGATTGTCTAACTCTTTCTATTACATGTGAAAGAACAGTTTTTCCTAATATATCTTTCATTACTTTTCCTGAAAGTCTTGTTGAACCCATTCTCGCTTGTATAATAGCCGCAACTTTCATGTAATTACCCTACTTTCGATAATTATTTATTACTTTATTAACAGCTGCTATTACATCATTTACATCTTCTTCTGTCATAGCAGGAAATAGTGGTAATGTGATGATTTCCTCATACAACTTTTCTGCATTTGGACATATACCTCGTTGATAACCCAATTGTGAATAGTATGGTAGAAGGTGAACAGGAATATAATGTACGTTAACACCAATATTTTCATTAAGTAATGCTTCAAATACTTTTTTTCTACTACCTAAAAGCTTTTCTAAATTTAAACGTATAATGTATAAATGCCAGCTTGATGACCCACTCTGGTCCTGATATGGGATTTGAATTTCATTTATATCTTTAAAAGCCTCATTATACATGGATGCAAACTTCTTCCTTAGATCAATAAACTTATCAATTTTCCTCAACTGACTAGTACCTAGAGCAGCTTGAATATCGGTCATTCTGTAATTAAATCCTAAGAATTGCATTTCGTAATACCAAGGTCCATGATTTTCAATCAACTTATCAGGTTCTCTTGTTATTCCATGAGATCTGAATTGTAATAACTTTTGGTAATACTCTTCATTATTTGTTGTAATAATACCGCCTTCACCTGAAGTAATATGTTTCACTGGATGAAAGCTAAACATTGTCATGTCACTTAATGAACCAACATTTTTACCTTTATAAGTTGCGCCTAGCGCATGAGCAGCATCTTCAATAACGACCAAACTGTGCTTTTTAGCAAGAATGTGAATCTCATCTAATGCTACAGGTTGTCCGGTAAAATGCACAGGAATGATAGCTTTTGTATTATCGTTAATTAATTCTTCAACTTTTTGAGGGTCAATATTATAAGTATTAAAGTCTATATCTGCAAAAACTGGTTTGGCACCTTGATACAAAACACAATTAGAACTAGCAGCAAACGTCATCGGTGTTGTAATAACTTCGTCTCCTTCGCCGATACCTGCTGCAAAGCAAGCACCGTGAAGTGCCGCAGTTCCATTCGAAAATGCAACAGCATATTTAGCTCCAACGTAAGAAGCAATCTCCTGCTCAAACTCACCTACCGCTGGACCAGTCGTTAAATAGTCACCTTTTAATATTTTTATTACAGATTGAATATCGTCTTCATCAACCCATTGTCTACCATATGGTAAATAACTGTCTCTGATTGGTTTATCCAAGGGAAACTTCCTTTCAATCAACATTTAAGTAATTACTCCTTTACCAACTCTCTCAGCTCTTCAACAGTTAGCCATTGGTTATTTGTATTACTCACATAGGTAAATCCTTCAGATAATCGCTTACCACCGTTTGAATAATCCTCTCTCCACCAAGAAAATTCTGGTTGAATGACAAAATAGGTATCATATTCTAAAGTGTGACGAGCATCATCTTCTGTAATCATAGCTTCATGTAGTTTTTCACCAGGACGAATTCCAACGATCTTGATTTTACATTCTGGAGCAATTGCCTCTGCCAAATCGGTAACCTTCATACTAGGAATCTTTGGTATGAAAATTTCTCCACCCTTCATTCTTTGAAGATTGTCGATTACGAATTGAACTCCTTGGTCGAGAGTGATCCAAAAACGAGTCATTCTCTCATCAGTAACTGGAAGTTCAGTCGCTCCACTCTCCTTCAGTCTTTTAAAGAAAGGGACCACACTTCCTCTACTACCAACTACATTACCATAGCGAACTACAGAAAATCTTGTTTCTTTATTACCTGCATAAGAATTGCCAGCAACAAATAATTTATCTGATGCTAATTTAGTTGCCCCGTATAAGTTAACTGGACTAGCTGCTTTGTCCGTACTTAGAGCTATTACTTTTTCTACCCCACGGTCAATTGCAGCTTCAATAATATTTTGAGCACCATGAATATTAGTTTTAACTGCTTCAAATGGATTATATTCACAAGCACCTACATGCTTTAACGCTGCTGCATGAATTACAATATCCACTCCATCAAATGCTCTATATAAACGCTCCTTGTCCCGTACATCCCCTATGAAAAACCTTATTCTTGGATCACTGAACTCCTGTGACATTTCATATTGTTTTAATTCATCACGACTAAAAACAATAACCTTTTTTATATCGTGTTCTAATACTTTTGAAATAAACTTCTTACCGAATGAACCTGTTCCACCTGTAACTAAAATCGTTTTCCCATTTAAATTCATAAGATTATACTCCTTTAATCATAATAAACAAAAATTATTTAGGCGTTTAACTACCCAGTGATTCTATTATTCTATAATATTTTTCGGTCAAAATATTTGTTTTGAGAGTGCTTTTTAATAGGTAATATTCACCAAAATGTAACACGGGACTCTATCATCATCCCCCTGAATATTTGAAAATAATCTTTGAACTCATTTAGAAAAATGTCCATTAATGAATTTCTTTTAATACATATGTTTCAAAGATAAATTAAAAAAGATTTATACCAATAATAGGACAATATATAAGTAAATCGTGTTGTAAGGGAAAAATAATCCCCACCTTAATATGATGGGGACTATTTATAATGATCAGTGTATTTTTACTTCTCCAGCACTTTAAGGAAATAGATAATGAACGTAAAAATCTGAACCAAAGACATATCCCCATCTTTGTTAGCTTAAGATCAATTATGATATTAAATGAATATAATTATTATCTTGATTTAACACAGGATTTTTAATGTACTCTAATAATTCAATAATAACTTTGTCTGAAAACTGATTTATATTGTTTGGAAAATGTTCAACTAAGAAGTCTAGTTCATTTTCTTTTGTTAGACTTTTATTTGATGGAATAAAGAAAAATTCAGGCATTGCGGGGATATAGTTTAATACATATACCCCATTATACACAGGTAAAATTGTTATGCTATTTGAGTCAATGTAGTTTAAATTTCTCTTATAATCACTACTGAAGTAATGATCAATAATTCCTTTAAATTTTACAGTAATTTTCCCATTTTCTCTGACTATTGTTTTATTATCTACTTCATCCTGATCTGCAACTAATAATCCAACCTGATAATTGTTCTTTATCATTTTTTCTACAAAGTTAATCTTCTTTTCTATCCCTTCACTTATTTCCTCAATATAAATAATCGGTGTCTTTTTATTTCCCTTTTGTAAAAGTAAATCATTTTCCAAGTTGCGAATATCAAAGTGTCTATGTTCAAAAAAATATGGGTGTGAAGCATCTGTGGTCCATCCCTGGACTTCATTTAAATACAGAGGAAATTTGCCAATCCCCTTTCTGTAAATAAATTTATGCTTACCATTTTCTAGCTCCGTTCTATTTGTAAATAAATCTTGAGCTGTTGGTTTGGTTATACTGTTTTTTGCAATAATCATTGAAAAAGTATTAGGTAGAAACCTTTCAGCTAACTGCAAGATATATGCACCATATCCAGACCCTAAGCCAACACAATCATTCCATTGCCATTTTGGGTATAGTGTTTTCAACTGTTTTAAACAATAAATAATATCCAAACTAGCTACAATACCAAAATCAGTATAAGAATCCTTATCACCATACAAAGAAATAATAGTCTCTTGATTTACTGGGATTCTAGTATAGGCGTTATATTGTAAATCGTTAATTACTTCTTGATATGAACCATGTAATATTAACTCTTGATGCCTTTTAGACAGATATGGTGATACCTTTAATAAATAACCAGGAAGATATGCTTCTAATCTATTTAATAAATCTGGTGAATATTTTATTTCTGTCTCTGTATATTCAATAACCACTACTGACAAATTATGGATGTTAACTATATGATTTGCCAACTCTTGAATTTTTTGTTCGTTTGAATTTTTTCCAAGATCATATTCTATTACAGCAACTGAAGGTGATTGTTTTTTTGCTTCCCATACTTTACAATTCACTGTTTTAGACCGCTTAATTGGTAATTCAAATGAATGAGCATTAAAATCATAAGTTTTTATCATTTATTTCATCCTATCTTCTAAAATTCTTCTATTGTATACTCTCAATATAACTAAGATATTTAATAAACCTTTTTTCTAATGCTTTACACACCTGTTCAATCAAAGAATAATACCTTACACCTTCAGATGTAAGCTTTTTCCATTCTGTATTACTCATATTAACTGGGTAACTATTAAATGAACGATTGTATTTAAGTGTGATAGTTTGAGCCAAAAAGTTGAGTATATAGTTATTACTAAGTGACAAATCTAATTCTCTTCGCATTTCAAAAAAAACACGTAGATTTTCATGATTCTGTATTTCACAATTCAATAGCCACTCTTTATATTTAATTGCCTCTTTACTGATAAAATCACTATCTTCTATCAATTTTTCAAGAAAATCTTTCACTTGAGTGCCTTTGTCATTTTTGTGTGGTTTATTATAGGACTGAACACTATCAAAAGTACCACTCAGGTGTTCTACCTTTTTAAGGCAGTAAAGGTCTATTGCATCTTGAAATCTCATTGATTTAGTACCTTCTATTTTTGCTCCACCTTCAGTTGCATTAATAAACGTTTTATCATTGTTTTGAGCTATTTGATTCTGAAACCAAATCAAAAATTGATAGTAAAACTTATTTGTAAAAAGAGATTCTCCATCATTGCCTTCTACTTTAATTAGTTCCTGCTTTTTAGCACCATCTTTAGTAATATCGCTTGCTTCTCCAAAATGGGTATGGCCTTCTTTGGAAAAAGCAAGATCTTGACCAATGAAAATAATAGGATCAGCACCAACCCAATTTGCAAAAGCAAATGGAATATGGGCGCAACTCATCCCAATTTCTAATGATTCATATTCTAAGGCGTTGGCTATAGCCCTTACAGTTGGTTCACCTCGTCTACCTGTAAAGATAAATCTATCAAATTCATCAATAATCTTCTTAGTAACAACTGATGGACCAATAAAGACAGTTTCTTTTGGAATATCAACATCTTCATAAAAAATTGAGTACATATTCTTTGGCCGCTCTATTGTAGAGACAGAATCTGGAACTATACCTAAATTTAAAACTTTCTTTAAAGTTGTATCAACAGTAAGGATTAAAGCCTTCCCATATACATCTTTCAGGTACTGTATATTTTTGTCCAGTGACGGCCCTGCTGAAACAATAACCGCTGGGATACCTTTGTATTTGTCCTTTAAGTCATTTACTCCAATGCTTTTTAATAGATTTGGCCAATTTTCAATTGAATGATCAAATCCTTCCAACATATCGTTAATATCATTACCTAATGTACTTGCAATATATTTTGTTTGGTTTATTAGATAATGAAAAATTTCATTGATATATTCTTCATTAGTGATTTCCATATATTTAGAAGAAATCATTTTTATCCTTGGTAAATTATAACTATAATCACGTGTAGATACACGAGTATTTATATAGCTTCTAACTTCAGATTTTTGTCCGGTTAAGAGCACAACCCTTGTATCTTCTAGAATTTGAGATACATCCTTATTCCCAAAAGTATATAGTAATATGTCAATATCTTTCTCAAATATAGTTAATGTTGAAAAATTAGACATTTTACTTAAAAGATTTTTTACTAATTCAATATTAAAGAAACCAAATAAAATAATATTTATATGTGAATTAAAATCATTTTCTGATAACTTATGGTCAGAATCCAATTTTAAATAGCTTTCAACTTCAAAAATTAGGTCGTTGTTTAGTTGTTTATTCCCTTTTTCATTAATTCGATTAATTACCTGTTCTGAATAATATGGTTTGGATAGAAGTGCTGAAATATTTTTTTGTGCAAAACTCATTTTTTATCCCCCTATAAAGAAGAGTAGAGTTAATATAACTCTACTCTTTTTTATATTTCAACTCAAAAACTAATTTTATACTATTATCTTAATAACTGTAGAACACCTTGTGGTTGTTGATTTGCTTGTGCAAGCATCGCTTGAGCAGCTTGAGCAAGAATTGAATTCTTAGTTTGTGCCATCATCTCTTTAGCCATGTCTACGTCACGAATACGAGATTCTGCAGCAGTTAAGTTTTCTGCAGATGTACCTAAGTTGTTAATAGTATGTTCAAGACGATTTTGATATGCACCTAGTTTTGAACGTTCATTTGAAACAGTATTGATTGCATTATCAATTACTGTAATTGCAGAATCTGCAGCAGATTGAGTTTCAATATCAATTCCTTTTGTTAAATCATAAGCTGTGACTCCAGTAATATTTGCTGCAGTAACAGCAGCCGAAATAGTTCCATCACCAGCTGTATTTACTTGAGCTGTTACAAGTGCTGCTGCTGCAGTACTGTTGTTAATAAGTTCTACTGCTGCTGTAGCTGCCAGAGTAACATTTCCTGCTGTAGTCTTCCCTAAAGTAATAACAATATTATTTGCTGAATCTACTGCAACTGTAGCTGATAAAGTATTTCCTGCTGTTACAGTTGCACTATTAGTTACTACTTCAAATGATACTGTAGCTGTTGTAGATTTTGAGAAATCAATATTACTATCGAATGTAGTCACTGTTTTAGTTGAAGCTGCAACAGCTAAATCAGCAGAATCCATACCATTTATTGATAAATCAATATTTTGATTTGCGTTAGCACCAATTTGGAATGTACCAGAGAAAGTACCGTCTAATAAGCTTTGAGTATTAAATTCTGTAGTATCAGAAATACGTGTAATCTCTTTTGCAAGCTCATCTACTTCAGCTTGTAGCTGTTCACGGTCTTTATTAGTATTCGTATCATTTGCGGATTGTACAGCTAATTCACGCATACGTTGTAGTATACTATGCGTTTCATTTAATGCACCTTCAGCCGTTTGGATTAGAGAAATACCATCTTGTGAGTTTTTAGATGCCATTTCTAATCCACGAATTTGTCCACGCATTTTTTCGGAAATTGCTAAACCAGCAGCGTCATCTCCAGCACGGTTAATACGAAGACCTGAAGATAGTTTCTCCATTGATTTTGATTGACCAGCGTTTGCTGCACCTAATTGACGATACGTATTTAACGCAGCAATGTTGTGATTAATTCTCATTATAATTTCCTCCTTGAATGTTGAGCGAATCACGTCCTTGTGATTCGTCGATCTAATTTTTAGAGTCGTTCCAGGTCGGCCGCCCTTTTCCAACTCTTACACTATGTATATCGACCTAGTTCGAATTAGTTTTATAGAGTTTGGAAAAAATTTAAACGAATTAATAGGAAAAGACTCCTTTTTCGTCGAAAGGAGTCAGCTTAGTTTTTATTTCCAATTAACGTCATTAAATCCCCAATTACAATGGAGGCTTGTTTGTTTTCTTCTTGTATTTGAACTACAATTTCCTTCCGCAAAATTTCTACATCTTTCGGCGCATTTATTCCTAGTTTTACTTGGTCTCCTTTTACCGAAACGATGGAAATTTCGATGTCACCTCCAATTTGAATGGCCTCTCCACTCTTCCGTGTCAGTACCAACATGTTTTACCCCTCCGATCCGACCGGAATCTCATTGAACAACCGGTGCTTCGTGTGGTAGTTTTCAACATTTAGAACAACTTGCTTCGCTCTATTTTTGTTTGCATTTATTACAATTGGCGCTTGGAGATTAGCTGTAGAGTTACTAAATGGGTCTCTCACAGAGACGATGGTTAAAATTTTTACATCAGTTGGTGACTTTAGGTCAAGTGCCTTAACTGTTGATTCATCTAGTTGGAAATCATAGTCTTTAAAAAACAAGAACGGGTCTGTAACAACAAAGCCCAAGTCAGGCGTTTTTACAGACTGTAAGATATAATAGATTTTTTCATCTGTTAATTGCAATAATATAAATTCCTGTTCTTCTTCAAAGGCAGGGATACCTTTTGGAAAATGGATAACTTCAGATTGTTCAATTTCAATTTTACCGTGATATTTTGTAACTAATTTCATCATAACTCATCCTTTATATGGAGGTTTCAAATCCGGGACCGACATGTTTCAAGTTTACAAAATCTATTTTTAAGTTTGCATACTGTTCCATTTGATAAGAAACATCACCTGGTGTATAAGAGATTCTTGGCTTTTGTGGTGTGACCTCAATCTCTGGTTTCCTCGGTTCAATTTTTACTTTTACATCAGCAGGTTCATAATTTATTTTGACACTAAAATGAGACGGAATCCAGCCAATGTTAAAGTCATAGGTTCTCGGACCATGATTTTGGTAGGAGATATCTTCTATAGCCTTTCCACCATGCTCGATTTGCATCATTTGGTCGCCTTCTTGTGAACGACGGGCAATCCCCTCAAGCCATCCTTGTTTCCCAGCATTGGCAAACTCTTCACTGAAACGAGCTGGAGATAGGATGTTCATATCTTCCCATGCTTGTGTCTGATCGATGGTTAGTCTGCCTTTTTTGGTTTCTATATTGAGATCAGCTTTTGGTTGTCGCATTTGGATATCTGCCTTTGGCTGTTCAAGTTCTTGTACTGGTTTTTGGATTTGTAGCCCTAGTTTAGCTGATTGACTCTCAAGTCTTATTTGTGGAAGCTCCATTTTACAACTCCCCCTATCTTATAGAAAAAAGCTATTCCAACTAGAATAGCTTTCTACCTTAGAAAATCTAATAGTGTAGGCTGGATAATTCGGGATCCAACCCCTAAAGCAGCTCGATGGATGCTTTCTTGGATTTTTAGATCAGTAATCACTCTTTCAATATCTATATCTTCATTGTCTGAAAGGATTCGGTTAGCTGTTACCTCTTGCTGGCCAAGACGATCATCAATCATTTCTAGACGATTGTAACGCGCTCCTAATTCCGACCTTTCTGCAGATAACTGGTCCATGTGATCATCCATTTGACTAAGAAGCTCATCCAAGTCGAGGTCTGCCTCACCCATTAGTGTATCTTCTATGTCTTGAATAGTTTGGAACATATCTTGACTAAAAACTCTCTCGCCATTGACGTTTGCCGTTAGTAAAATTCCTGGAGATATTTCCACTTGGTACGGGTCTGTGTTAATAGCGACTTGAGGTGGTGCTCCAGTTGTCACTGGAGGGTTACTAACATCCGTACCGTTAAAAATGTGTCGCCCAGCAACTTTTGTATTAGCTACAGAAACAATATCTTCTTTCATTTGTTGGATTTCTCTGGCTACCGCCTTTTTGTCATCCTCACTTAATGCCCCGTTTTTACCTTGAATCACAAGCTCCCGAACACGATGCATCGCATTGTTCGTTTGCTCAATAGCTGACTCAGAGTTATCCATCCAGAGATAAACTTCTGATAGGTTTCGTTGGTATTGCTCAACTTGACCTAAGTTAGAACGGTAGTGCATCCCTTTCATGGCCACTACAGGGTCATCAGATGGACGAGTGATTTTCTTACCAGTTGAAAGTTGGTCTTGATATTTTCCCATTCTCGAGTAACTTTCACTTAAATGCCGTAATGAATTATTCGCGAGCATATTCTGTGTAATTCTCATTTCTCATCCACCTACCTTCCGCCGGTTCCCATGCCGTTTATAATTTTATCTAGAAGTTCATCCGTTAACGTGATCATTCTTGCCGCTGCATTGTATCCATGCTGGAATTTGATCATGTTGGTCATTTCTTCATCAAGGGATACAGAACTTACGGACATACGTTTTTGGTCTACTGAATCTTTTAACACCGTAGTGTTTGCTGCTAAGCGAACAGCTTCTTGTGAATTAACCGCCATGTCACCGATAATGGATTCGTAGTAGCTACGGAAGCTGGACTTTTGGTCGGGACCTTCGTAGTTCAGCCCTTTTTCAAAGATGTTTGCAAGGGCTAATATATTTGTTGAATCCCCTAATGTTGCATTTCCATCTGCATCTGGAGTTGCATTTGCGATGTTATCAACGCTATCAATGATAGCCTTCGTAACAACCATGCGTTTAGCAAAGCCTTCTAGAATGGTAACTCCGCCATTCTCACTGTCTCCAAAAAAGGCGATGTTTTGGTTGCCATTTTCAATCTCATTCGGGCTCATTCCATCTTTATGAACGGTATTGAATTCCTTCGCAAATGTATAAGCAAGATTATCAACACTAGCCAGCATATCAGAGTAAATACCCGCTTCGGCTCCGTTTGCATCCGCATAGCCAAACGATTCAATTAGACCTTTTAGCTCTCCATGAGATTGAAACTGATCATAAGTAAACGTTTTTCCACCTACAGAAATCTCATCTACTGATCCATTCGGGCCGTTATAACCAATCTTCAGTTCGCTGTAACCATGCTGACTCACCAAAATAGCCATATCACTACCGGCATCATCGGCTAGTTTTACAATTGCTTGTCCTTCCGCAACATCAGATGGATCTCCACCAGATTTTACATAGTTCACTTTGATGTTAACCATGGATGAAAGCTCATCGATCAGGACATCTCTTTTATCATAAAGGTCATTTGGTACATAACCATGTGGTTCAACATCCGCAATTTGTCCGTTAACGGATGAAATTTGTTCAAGCAAGGAATTGATTTTATCCTTGGCAATGTTGATTTCATTTTTGAAATCGTTTTTTATCGCAGTCAGGGAGTCCGATACATAGTTAAACGTTTCCGCTAACGCAATCCCGCGCTGGCGTACAACGGAGCGAGCACCCTCATTCGTTGGATTCACTGCCAAGTCCTGCAATGATTGCCAAAACTGGTCCATAGTATTCGACAGTCCAGACTCAGATGGCTCGTTCATGATTTCTTCCATTTTTTCGAGTGCCTTTGCTTTCGTGTCCCAGTAGCCTAGTTTTGAGCTCTCTCCTCTAAATTGGACGTCTAGGAATGATTCTCTCATTCTTTGGATCGCTGCTGCTTTCACTCCAGTTCCGATTTGACCTGGAATTCCCGGTCGGTTCATCGCCGCATTTGGGAATGGTTCTGTTTGAGTAAAATTCACACGTTGGCGGGAATAGCCTGGCGTATTCGCATTAGCAACGTTATGTCCGGTTGTATATAAAGCGCTTTGTTGTGTGAACATTGCGCGTCTTGCGGTTTCGAGTCCGTGAAAAGTGGAAGACATGGTCTTTCCTCCTTACGCTTTGGTCTGGAACATTCCTACTTGAGAAGGGGCTTTTGCCTTCGGTCCTTTCGGAGGTCCATAGTTGATTGCTTCTTGCTTTGGATGGAATAAGTTCAAGCTGACATGTACGTAATGAAGTGACTGCTGGATCAGCTCGTAGTTAAGGTTGTTATGCATCTCTATTTCAGCAATGGTCGCTCTTAGTTCTTCTCTTGTTTGGATTAACAGGTTTTGCTGTTCTTGTGACAAGACAGGTAGACAATCTTCTAGCGTTGGTTTTTCGACGGAAGGTACCAACTCCCCTGAGATAGCCTGTCTTTCTTTTTCAGCCCGGTCGATTTCCAAGATGAGCTTTTGCTCTTGTTTGAGTAGTTGCTGAAGGCCGTCCATGTCCCCTTTTTTCACAATTTCTGTTTTGTGTTGGGCCGCTTCTAATAGCTGTTTGTGAAGCTGAAGCAGTGTTTCTAGCTGTGTTTGTAAGTTCTGTTCAGACATGGTCCTTCCTCCTTTTATTGATTACTGGTCGTTCTTTTTGCTGAAAAAGTCCACCATGCTTTTCGCTACTTTTTCAGGATCTACTTTATAGGTTCCTGTTTCGATTTGCTTTTGAATGGCTTCTAGTTTTTTCTGGCGGTCAACTATGACACTTGAGTTTTGTTGAAGCTCTTTTGCTGTATTTGAAATCTCGATTTTATCTGAGCCTAGTTGTGCTTTTTGCATTTGGGCATTTGTTTTAGCCATCTGCTTTTTATAAGGGTTCATTCCGGTAACCCCAAAGTTATGAATTTTCATAGGAAAACCTCACTTTCTTTCCGTTCGAAAGCATTATCTATTAGTAATATCGGAGACGAATGGGTTTTGTTTAATTTTTTCGTTTACCAATATTCGACATCGAAAACGCGAAGATTGACGACTTACAATGAAAAAGAGCTTAGGCAATCATGGCCGTCTGCTCCCTTCCTCTACTTTTTTGTATGATAGGTTCTAGTTCTCTCTCGTAATTCGATTTCTTTTTGACGTTCTTCTTCTTTTTGAAGATTCTCAAGCTGAGAACGTAGTGTACTCGTACAATTATCGCACAGTTTTCCTTGTTTAATTGGTGTTCCACACTTCTCACAAGGATATCCTAAGCTAGGAAAACGGCTTAATTGAATTCTACCTTTTTTTATAAACTTCAGAATCTGCTTTTCAGGTACACCTGTACCATCTACCACTTCTGCAAGTGTTGCCGTTCTATTTTCTCGCTTACGAATAAACGCATAAACCGTTTCAAATTGACGTTCTTCTTCTTTAAAGCAATCATCACACACGTCTCGAAATGCATTCAATACAAAAAGTTTATCGCAGTTCGGACAGTTTGAAAGATTTGCCATGAAACCCACCTCACCGATATTCATCTCTTAAACTCTATTATACTGACATGCTAGATGCCTGGCGAGGGTCAAACCTCCTTATCTAGCAATCGTAAGAGATTGGACTTCCCTTGCACCATGGTCCTTCAAAATCTTGGCTGCATGTCTAATAGTCGAGCCTGTAGTATAGATATCGTCAAGGATGAGAACTTGTTTACCTTCAACGGAAATTTCGCTGTTCCACCGGAAAGGGTTGGACTGTGCGAAGCGTTCATCTCTTTGCTTTTTGGATTGTTTTTCACTATGGTGCCTTTCAAGGGGTGACTCAAACGTAAGACCTGCCTCTTGCAGAATGGCTTCAACTTGGTTAAAGCCTCTTTCTTGTAGTCGTATTTTTGATAGTGGGATAGGGATGAGGAAGTCAGGTTTGAGTTTTTTAATTTTTTGTTTGAAGTCTCTTTGAAAAATTTGAGCTAGGACGTAGTCCCCGCGAAACTTATATTGGGCGATGACTTCTTTTAGAAAATCATTGTAGAAATAGAGGGAGTGGTTTCTTTGTAATAAACCTTGCCATTCAAGGTCCTCTTCCCATCTCCAGCAGTCATAACAGATGCTTCCTTTACGATACGCGGGTTCAAGCTTTCCTAGTGGACGAGAACACTTTTCACAAAGCTCACCTTCTAAAAATTCAAGTTTACCTTGGCAGGTATGACAAAGAACAGCGTGGTCACCATATATTAAACTTGTCCAAGAGGTATCAGGTTCCCGCTTTTGGTGGCAAAAAAGACAGTCAGGGTAGACAAATAATTGGATTAGTTCTTCTATAAAACTATTCAATGTATCCCTCCTTCACCGCCTTGCGATTCATAGATTCTATGTGTTTCTTTGCTTTCACCATTTCCGTTGTTTTTCCAAAGTGGAAAAAGACTATCTCTCCTTTAGGGAAATCGGCACTCCTCCCTACCCTGCCAGCTATTTGTACAAGGGCACTTTCAGTAAAAATTCGTTCCTCTGCTCCTAGAACTGCAACATCTAAGTTTGGGAAGGTGACACCTCTTTCTAAAATCGTAGTGGTTAATAGCAGTGGTGTTTTTCGTTCACGCATTTTTTGGACCTTTTCCTTTCGATTGGGGTCTTCGGAATGGACAGATTCTATATGTGGATGAAGCTGCTGGAAAAGTGGGAGTGCTTCTTCCATGGTTTCGATATGTGGGAAGAAAAGGAGAACTGGTTTTTGCGATTGGAGTCGAGGTTCTAGCCACTTTAACAGTTCCTGTGGAAGTTTCTTTCGTTTGAGTGTTCTTTTCCAATTTCCTATCCACCTGTAGACTGGAACTGGAAGTGGATGTCGATGATAACGGGCAGGGATTTTTACAGATGGGAGTTTCTTTGTTTGAGCTTGGTACTGTAGTCTTGGATTGGGAGTTGCGGTTAAGTAGATGGTTGTAGCTTGGGGCTTTTGTGATTTTTTCACCGCTTGCTGCAAAGTCGCATCTGCTGAATAAGGAAATGCATCCACCTCATCAACAATGACCGTGTCGAAAGCTTCTTTATATCTGTAGAGCTGATGAGTTGTGGAGATCACGAGTTGTCCATAAGTGTTCCGGTCTTCACTGCCACCATAAAGACCCACTACTTTTATTTCAGGGAAGGCTTTTTGTAGTCGAGGTAGGAGTTCTAGAACTACGTCAGTTCGTGGCGTTGCAATGCACACCCTCTCCCCTTTCAGCAGCGCTACTTCAATTCCTTGAAATAAAATCTCCGTCTTCCCCGCTCCACACACGGCCCAAACGAGGAGGTTTTCTTTTTTCTGGATAGCTTTGATTACTTGCTTAGATGCATTTTGCTGAGCAGGAGAAAGTTCCCCTTGCCATGCTAGTGGATTTTCAGGGAGATTATGCTCTGGCGGAGGACCTTTCCATATGTAAAGCTCACTACATGAAGCAACGCTATCCATGCGAATACAAGCACGACAGTAGGTGCAGTCCTTATGACATCGGGCACAGGGAAAAGTGTAAAACAGTTTTTCCTTTTTGTTACCGCAACGGTTACACCTGAAAGAGATGCCGTCCTTACCTATGCCTAGTTTACTTTCAATTAAACCTTGTGTTTGCGCTTCATCCAAGATGGAGTAAAAAGATGAGAGTTCTACTTTAATTAGTACGCGGCCAGCGAGGAAGGATTGGAGGTCTTGAAACTTTGAGGGTACTTGCAAATGATCAGTCCTTTCATTGTTTGTAAGCTATAAAAGTATTATTCTATTTGTTTAATTCAATTCCTCTATTAGTTTTTTATATGATTATTAACTTTGTGGATATACTTTACTTTTGAACGTTTATCGGAGACTTTTACTCACTCTATCGAAAATGTTGATGGCTCTATCGGAAATTTTACCTAATCTATCAGAAAACTTTGCACCTCTATCGGAAATTTTTCTTAGTCTATCAGAAATCTTGACGACTCTATCGGAAATTCTACCCAGTCTATCAGAAAACATAGAGCTTCTATCGGAAATATTCCACGGCCATCCGGATAAACCATGGCCACCATCAATAATTTAGTGAATACCAAATAAAAAGGCAAACCACCTGGCTTGCCTTTTTCAATATATTTAATGGGGGAATATAACAATCTTCTTTACTTCCTCAAATTCTTCAACACAAACCAAACATTCGCCGGCCGTTCCACCAACCTTCTCATAAAATAGCCAAACCAGTCCTGCCCAAACGGAACATATACGCGCACCTTATAGCCTTCTTTGACTAGATTCTTTTGCAACTCTTCACAAATTCCATATAGCATCTGAAATTCAAACTGATCCTCTGGAATACCTCGCTTCTTTACAAAAGCTTTCGTTTCCTCTATTACTTTTTCATCATGTGTGGCGATGGCTGTGTAGTTGCCATTTCGAAGATGCTGCTCAATGATTTGTTTGAAATTAGCATCCACATCTTTTTTCACTGGAAAAGCAACCTCTGCTGACTCCTTATAGGCTCCTTTTACTAACCGAAGATTGGCTTTAATCTCGTTTAAGTCCTTAATATCTTCCTCAGTCCGATACAAGTATGCCTGTAAAACTAGCCCGACATTGTCATATTCCTTCTTTAGCTCTTTGAAAATATCAATGGCAACCTGGCAATGCCCGTAATCCTCCATATCAATTCGTACAAAGTTCCCATATTTTTTAGCGACATCTAGTATTCTCCGCATATTTTTCATACAGAGGTTTTTGCTGATGTCGAGTCCAAGCGAAGTCATCTTCAAGGACAGGTTGGAGTTGACACCGGAAGAATGAATTTGTTCTAGTGTTTGAATACACATATCCGTAGAATGTTTGGCCTCTAATTCACTCGAAACAAATTCACCCAGGTGATCCAGAGTGGCAACCAGCCCTTCCCGATTGAGCTCTTGAATGGCTTCAATCGCCCGGTTAATCGTTTCTCCCGCTACAAACTTTTGGGCTCCAAACTTCAGTCCATATTTTTTCGCAAGTTTATTCGCTACCTTATTTCTCCCGAAAAATTGAAAGAAATTACGCATCACTACTTCCATATGGTAGGTGAAACCTCCTCTCTTCTAAAAATTGATTTGCTGGTTCACCCAGGAGTCAATTTCGTTATATTTGAATTCACCACTACTAAAATAATCCGTATTCGTAATGAAACCCATTTTATTCACATTGTAAATCACAGACTGGAACGAGTAATCCGGAGATGCTGTAGCCGTGCAGTCCTCGAGTAAAATACAATCATACCCGTAGCCATGTGCATCCTGTAAGGTCCCCATCACACATTGGTCTGTGTTAATTCCTGCAAAAAATAGAGTTTTAATGTCCAGATTGGATAGGGTCTGTAGTAATTCTGTGCCGAAAAAACCACTGACCCGATGTTTGTCGATGAGGATATCCTCCGGGACCACAATCTCTTTTAATTCTGGAATGATATCCGCAGACCATGAACCTTTTACCAGATTCAATCCGAGTCCATTCGGTAATTCTTTTCCCATTTCGGCTCCAGCATGGTAGAAGATCCGACTTGTACCAGGAGGGATGTTGGCCATATCGGCACGGATGCCCCAATTCAACCAAACTACTTTCATCCCTATCAATCTAGCACGTTTGACAGCCTTAATAATGGGATCGACGAGCTTGCTTCCTCTATGATTTCTTCCTAGTTTCTTAGATAAAAAGAAATTTTGCATATCCGTAATGACAAGTGCCGTTCGTTCGTGATCAAACGCTACTGTATATGGATTACTTTTCATTAAGTACTTCTTTTTAGCCCCACGACTGATGTCAAAGGTATTGTTACTTTGAATCCAGTAGTTTGTACTATTGCCAAATTGAATCATAACTGCCCCCCTTACGTTAATGTCCGGATGCTGAATTCCATTTAGAGACAAATCAATGATTCTAAGTCTCTCGGATAGTACGTGAGCATCTCCATTCCGTCGTTTGTAACGAGTACGGTATCTGAATGGCGGAAACCACCCAAACCACGAACATATAACCCTGGTTCTACCGTGAAAACCATTCCAGGCTTCATGATGGTTTGGTCTCCTAGGTCAAAGAACGGTGCCTCATGTCCAAGTAAGCCGATGGCATGCCCTGTATGGTGCTGAATATAAGAGGTCACGCCCATTTCCTCCCAATATTTTTGAACAGCCCTTTCCACGGATGAGGTCGGTTCACCTGGTTTAATATGTTGAAAGGCAATTTCTTGGGCTTCGAGCATAATCCCAAAAAACTTCTCTTGTTCTGCACTTACTTCCTGAACAAACATCGTTCTTTCTAACTCACTTTTATAACCCCATACATCACAAAGTGCTGCTGTAACCAGGTTATCGCCTTTTTGCAGCACAATATTTTGGGTAACCGCATGTGGGAATGCGGACATTTCCCCTACTTGCCCCCTGAAAAAGGCAGTAGCCGGACTTCCATGCGGCTTGTAATCAGGACCTAACGTTTCAATCATAGCCATCGTTGCTTCGGTTGTGGCTCTACTTGTAATTTCAATCTCACTTAGACCAGGTTTTGAGTATTTTTGTAGGAGTCGGTGAGCGAGATTCCCCCAGCGACAGGATTCTTTAATCAATTCGATTTCGGCTGGAGATTTTATCATTCGCATCTCTTCTATCAAACCGTGTAGCGACTTCCATTCTGAAACCTCAAGGAGATCACTAAGTTTTGGACCACGGTACCCCATGGAGGAGCCATACCCATTCGAGTCATATCCAACTACTTTTCCTTGTAAGCCGGCTTCCACTAATTCCTTTTTAAAATAATCCATTGGATGAGTGGTGCCGGGATACTCTGGATAGGAATGTACAAAATCTACACTCGCAAACTCCTCCGCATGTTCCCGCTCTAGAGCTGGAACAAATAAATGGGTATTTTCTTGTGGATCAATGAAAAATCCTATGGGACGCTCGGTTGGAAGGAAGTAAAAACCCGTTAAGTAGAAAATGTCGGTTACACTGAATAAAACCGCCCCATCCACTTTTTGATTTTGCATGATTTCTAAAAATGCCTTTTGCCTTTGAAGTAGCTCTTCTTTTGAAATTGTTAAAAGCACAAAGAGTCCCTCCTAACCTATTAGTCTGTAATGAGTGATTCTAAGTCTCTTGGGTAGTACGTTAACATCTCAATTCCATTCTCTGTAATCAGCACGGTATCCGAATGGCGGAAGCCCCCTACCCCATGAACATATAGGCCTGGCTCTACTGTCACCACCATACCCGGCTGGATAATTGTTTCATCTCCCAAATCGAAGAACGGTGCTTCATGACCGAGTAACCCAATATTGTGGCCTGTATGGTGTCGCGTTAAGTCTTGAATCCCTTCTTCTTTCCAGTAGGCTTGAACCGCTTCCTCTACTTTTGAATAAGGGATTCCTGGCTTAATCGTGTTTAACGCCAGCTGTTGAGCATTGTACATATAGGTAAAATACTTCTCTTGTTCCGGTGTAACTTCTTGAACAAACATCGTTCTTTCTAATTCACTCTTATATCCCCAAACGTCCGCGGCTGCCTGGGTTACAAACAAATCACCCTTTTTAAACACAATGTTTTGCGTAACAGCATGTGGGAAAGCGGCCATTTCCCCAATTTGACCACGGAAGAAGGCATTGGCTGGACTTCCGTGTGGTTTATAGTCTGGTCCTAGTGTCTCAATCATCATCATTGTCGCTTCCGTAGTAGCACGACTTGTAATCTCAATTTCACTGAGTCCCGGTTTCGTATACTTAACTAGTAATCTATGGGCTAAATTCCCCCATCTACAAGACTCCTTAATAAGCTCAATTTCAGCTTCCGATTTAATCATCCGCATATCTTCCACCCATCCATGGACGGAAACAAAATTCTTGGCATCCAGCAGATCACTTAAGGCTGGTCCACGATATCCCATTGGAGACCCATATCCATTGGAATCATAGCCAATCACTTTTCCTTGTAATCCAGCTTCATTCAATACATCCTTGAAGTATTCCATTGGATGACGTTCCCCTGGATATTCAGGGTAAGAATGAACATGGTCAATGCAGGCAAATTCTTCAGCATGTTCATGCTCGAGTGCTGGAACAAATAGATGTGTTTTTTCTTGCGGATCCACTACAAATCCCATCGGACGTTCTGTTGGATGAAAATGAAAACCGGTTAAATAGAAAATGTCCGTTACACTAAATAAAACTGCCCCGTCGATGTTTCCCTCATTTAATTTAGAAACGAATTTTTTCTGGCGATCCAATAATTCTTGTTTTAAGATAGATAGACGCATTAAAACCTCTCCTCTTCACTTTTATTGGCAAATCATAGATTCTATATCTCTTGGGTAGTACGTAAGCATTTCAATCCCATCATCTGTAACTAAAACCGTGTCTGAATGACGGAATCCACCAAGACCACGGACATAGATGCCAGGTTCAACCGTAAACACCATTCCAGGCTGGATAATGGTATGGTCTCCAAGGTCTAAAAATGGAGCTTCATGGCCAAGTAAACCAATATTGTGACCCGTGTGATGGGAAACTAAATGTGTGATTCCACTTTCCTTAAAATAAGCTTGGACTTGCTTTTCCACGTCTGAACATGGAATGCCTGGCTTGATGGCATTGAAGGCGACCTCTTGCGCCTCATACATGTGCTGAAAATACTTTTCTTGCTCCTTGCTTACCTCTTGGACAAACATGGTCCTTTCTAATTCACTGTGATATCCCCACACATCGGCTGCTGCTCCTGTAACGAGAGTATCCCCCTTTTTTAAAATAAGGTTCTGAGTAACTGCATGCGGGAAAGCCGACATTTTTCCAACCTGTCCACGGAAAATAGCATAGGCTGTTCGACCATGTGGCTTGTAATCAGGTCCCAATGTTTCAATCATCGCCATTGTTGCTTCTGTACTAGCTTTACTTGTAATCTCGATTTCACTTAATCCTGGCTTTGAATATTTTTGTAGCAGTCGGTGAGCTAAGTTCCCCCAGCGGCAAGATTCTTTAATCAGTTCAATCTCTGCCTCTGATTTTACAAATCGCATTTCTTCTACCCAGCCAGCAATGGATTCAAATTTTTCAGGTGTTAGCAGGTCTGCTACTTTCGGTCCTCGATATCCTTTAGCTGAACCGTACCCTGCCGCATCTAGCCCCACTACTTTTCCTTCAAACTTGTTTTCTATTAAAATTTCTTTTAAATACTCCATCGGATGACGCAAGCCAGGGTATTCCGGGTAGTAATGGACATGATCGACATAGGCATATTCTTTTGCATGGTCATATTCTAGGTGCGGGACTAATAGGTGAGTTTGTTGATTGGGGTCCAAAATTAGAGCAATGGGTCTTTCCGATGGCCGGAAGTGAAAGCCTGTTAGGTAAAAGATATCTGTCACGCTGAATAGGACAGATCCATCGATTTTTTCATTGGTTAGTTTTTGATATAGTTTTTGCTGACGTTGTAGAATTTCTTCTTTTGAAATGGCTAATCTCATACAATTCCCTCGCTTTTTAATTTTTTGGCCGGAATCCCGACTGTTGCACCCTGTTATCCGGATTCAGCACCTCGTATCCGAACTCAGCATCCCGTTATCCGAACTCAGCTCCCTGTTATCCGAACTCAGCACCCTGTTATCCGAACTCAGCACCTCGTTATCCGAACTCAGCACCTCGTTATCCGAACTCAGCTCCCTGTTATCCGAACTCAGCACCCTGTTATCCGAACTCAGCACCCTGTTATCCGAACTCAGCTCCCTGTTATCCGAACTCAGCACCCCGTTATCCGAACTCAGCACTCCGTTATCCGAACTCAGCACCCCGTTATCCGAACTCAGCACCCTGTTATCCGAACTTAGCACCCCGTTATCCGAACTCAGCACCCTGTTATCCGAACTTAGCACCCCGTTATCCGAACTCAGCACTCCGTTATGGAAACCATCGTATCCACTCGCGAACCTCCTATAACACATTCATACCTTTAGTTTGAAAACAAATGACAGGAAACAGTGTGACCATTCTCAAGTTCAACCTTTGGCGGTGCCTCTGTTTTACAGATAGCCATGCATTCTGAACAACGAGGATGAAAGGCACATCCTTTTGGCGGATTGGCGGGACTTGGAACATCCCCTGTCAGAATGATTCGTTCTCTCTTTTCATCTGGATGCGACACTGGTACTGCTGAAATGAGCGCTTTTGTGTAAGGGTGTTTGGGATTGTTGAACAATTCCTCTGTACTGGCCAGCTCTACAATTTTCCCCAAATACATCACCGCCACTCTGTCGGTAATGTGCCTGACAACCCCTAAGTCATGCGAGATAAAAATATACGTTAGGTTGAACTCCTTCTGAAGCTTTAATAGCAGGTTGATGACCTGGGATTGAATGGACACATCGAGTGCTGACACGGGTTCATCCGTTACAATGAGGTCTGGCTGCAAAATAACAGCTCTTGCAATCCCAATCCTTTGCCTTTGCCCTCCTGAAAATTCATGTGGATATCGGTCCAAATGATATTCAGATAGCCCCACAATCTCCAAGATTTCAATGGCCATTTTCACTCTTTCTTCCTTCGTATCAATTCCGTGCACTCTTAGTGGCTCCGTTAAAATTTGCCGGATGGTCTTTTTTGGATTAAGTGAGGCATACGGGTCTTGAAACACCATTTGAATCTGTCTTCTTAACTTTCGCATTTCTTTATAAGGGAGCTTACTGATATCCTGATTTTCATATAAAATACTTCCTGCAGTCGGATCGTTTAAGCGAAGGAGCGTCCTTCCAGTCGTCGACTTGCCACATCCACTCTCCCCTACCAAACCAAAGGTTTCCCCTTTATAAACAGTAAAAGATACATCATCTACTGCTTTCACATACGTTTTTGGTTTAAACCATCCTTGGTCGACTTCGTAGTATTTTTTTAGATTCTTAACTTCCAACAAGGGACTTGCTGTCACTGGATTCAACCTCCTCATCTTGATATAGCCAACAACGACAGGATTGATTTTCTAATTCAAACAGTGGA
Organism: Bacillus carboniphilus; assembly: GCF_039522365.1. Classification (GTDB taxonomy): domain Bacteria; phylum Bacillota; class Bacilli; order Bacillales; family JC228; genus Bacillus_BF; species Bacillus_BF carboniphilus. The sequence continues at coordinate 125,451 of NZ_BAAADJ010000005.1, forward strand.
GGTCTTTCCTCTAGACATTTTTCAAATACTTTTGGACAACGTGGTGCAAAGGTACATCCCTTAGGCAATTCATCCGGACGAGGTACACTTCCCTTTATGGAACGTAACTCTTGTTTCCGGTCATTTGCGTTTGGCAAAGAATCTAGTAACCCTTGAGAATAAGGATGCTTCGGTTCATCAAATAACGTCCGGACATCCGCACTTTCCACAACCTGCCCTGCATACATGACGGTCACTCGGTCACACATTTCAGCCACAACACCCAAGTCATGTGTAATCAACACAGTGGACATGCGGTTTTGCTTCGTAATATCTTTCATCAACTCTAAAATTTGTGCTTGAATGGTAACGTCTAAAGCGGTTGTCGGTTCATCCGCAATCAATAGCTTCGGTTCACACAACATAGCTAACGAAATCATGACTCTTTGTCTCATCCCACCGGATAGTTGGTGAGGGTACTCATCAATAATCTCATCGGCCCGCGGTATTCCCACCAGCTGAAGCATCTCGATAATCATTTTCCGTATTTGCTTCTTTTTCAGTTTTGTATGTTGTAATAATGGTTCACTTAACTGTTGGCCAATCGTAAATACGGGGTTTAAAGAGGTCATCGGTTCCTGGAAGATCATCGCCATATCATTTCCTCTTAGTTTCCGCATTTGCTTTTCTGTTAAGTGGGTAATATCTTGTTCATCTAGTAAAATTCGACCACCTGCTATATATCCCATCGGTTCTGGTAAGAGCCCCATAATTGAAAGAGAGGTGACGCTTTTCCCACATCCTGACTCTCCCACCAGCCCAACCGTTTCTCCTTCATAGACAACTAAATCAATGCCATCTACCGCTTTGACTACACCCGAAGGAGTCTTAAAGTAGGTTTTTAAATTTTCAACTTTTAAAACAGCTTGGCTCATAAGTTCGATTCTCTCCTTTCAGTGGCGTTGCTTAATCACCTTTTAATTCAGGATCCAATACATCACGTAACCAATCCCCAAACATGTTAACCCCTAGCGCTGTAATGACAATGGCCACCCCAGGGAAAGTAATCAGCCACCAAGCACTATAGATGTAATCTTTTCCTTCATTCAGCATGTTCCCCCATGCAGGAGTTGGAGGTTGAACCCCAAACCCAAGGAAACTGACGGATGCTTCTGCAATAATAAAAGTCGCAATTTGCAAGGAAGAAAGAACGATGATGGGTGTAAAAAGGTTTGGCACAATATGTTTTAGGATGATTTCTCTCCTTGGAACACCTGTTGCGACACAAGAGAGAATGAACTCTTTTTCACGTAAAGCTAACACTTCACTCCGGACCACCCGTGCATATATCACCCATCCACCTATAACCAGAGAGATAATGATATTTCGAAGCCCCGTACCAATAACGGCATTGATGACTAAAACAAGTAAGATAAATGGAAAAGCCAGCATAACGTCTACAATTCGCATCAGAACGGCATCCATCCAACCTCTAAAATAGCCCGCAATAATCCCTACAATCGTTCCAATGATACCTGCAAAAATAACCGTGGCTGTTCCAATAATGAGGGATACTCTAGTTCCGTAAATAATCCGTGATAAGATATCACGTCCTAACTGATCCGTTCCTAAAATATGTCCATCTGTCATAGGGGGAAGTAGTTTCTTACTAAAATCGGCTAACTCAGGATCATATGGAGCAATCCAGTGCCCCCCTATTCCAAGGACAAGTAGAATGACAATAATGATGGCTCCTAGAAAACCAGTACGACTTTTTAATAATTGATTGGTGAAAAAGCGCCATTGGGATGGCCTTTTTTTCGCTCTAGCCTCAATGACTTGATCTGTATTTTTTTCAACGATTGTGTTACCCAAGTGTTCATCCCTCCTATTTCAAACGGATTTGTGGGTTAACATAGGCGTATAAAAGATCGGCTAAGAAGTTAATGATGGAGTAAATCAATGCGATGATGAACACACCCGCAAGGACCACTGGGAAATCACGATTCATTAACGACTGCATGAGAAGCCTACCAATACCAGGCCAAGAAAAGACCGTCTCGGTGATAACTGCCCCACCTAGCAAGACACCTAAGTCTAAAGCGACTAATGTGATGATGGGAAGCAGAGCATTCTTTAATGCATACCGGGATAAAACCTTTCGAACTGGAACTCCCGAAGCTTTGGCTGTCCGAATATAATCCTTCCTGAGCACGTCCAACATCGTCGACCTTGTAAAACGAGCAAATCTCGCAACACTATAAGCAGCTAGCGTAATCATTGGTAAAATCATATGGGTTAAGGAACCTCCACCACCGGAAGGAAGCCAGTTTAAGGTGGCAGCAAAAATCAGAATCAGGATAATCCCTAGCCAAAAACTTGGAATGGCTTGACCGAGTACCGTAAAGGCAACCCCAATTTGGTCATAAAATGAATTCCGTTTATATGCAGAGATAACACCTATTGGAATGGCAACAATGATGGAAAGGGCCAAAGCAGAAAAAGCTAGCTGAAAGGTGGCAGGAATTCGGTCTAGTACAATGCCGAGCGCGGATTCCCTCGAACGTAATGAATCACCAAAATCTCCTTGGACCGCATTGAACAAAAACTCACCATATTGAACAAGGAGTGGACGATCAAATCCCAACGCCTCTCGATATTCTTGTAATTGTTCTTTTGGAGCATCTGGGGGCAAAAAAAGTGCTGTTGGATCCCCCGACAAACGAATCAAGAAAAAGACTGCTGTTAGGGCCAGAAAGACAACTAAGATAACTTGAAGGGATCGTTTAACAACAAAATCTAACATGTCATACCTCCTTTTTGATGATTGGAAAGGAGGGTAAAAACCCTCCTCACATTAGTTCCAACTCATGGTATGGACAAGCATTTTTTCATCAATACGCGGTTGGAAGTTTAAGTCTTTTCTAACAGCATATAAATCACCTTGTTGCCATAAGTAAATCCAAGCTGCTTCTTCAACTAAACGATGTTGTGCATCCGCCCACGCTTGTTGTCTTTCTTCCGGATCAAAGATAGGAATCGCCTTTTCAATTAACGCTTGAACCTCTGGATCATAGAAACCACTGTAAGGGGCTTCTTGCGTAAATAGGTTTTCAATTGTTCCTTGTGCATCGAACGCTGGACCCCAACCTAGGATAAACATATCCGCCATTTCACGCTGACGAATCTTCGCTAGGTGGTTCCCCCACTCGTTCACTTGAACATTAACAGTGATTCCGATTTTTTGTAGCTGGGCCGCAATTCCTTGAGCAACGTGTGTGTCCATTGGATAACGACCATTCGGGGTGTCTAGCTGCAACGTTAAGTCTGAAGGTTCATACCCAGCTTCGTTTAACAGCTCGATGGCCTTATCCGGGTTATATTCATATCCTTCTGTTTCCGTATAATCGGCATTGATTTTAGAAAGTGGACCTGTCATCTTCGTCCCGTACCCATTCAATACACCTTCTAGCAATTCATCGACATTGACAGCATAACTAAGAGCTTGACGGACCTTTTTATCTTGTAATGGACCATCATAGAATGTATTGAGTGCGACATAGTTAATACGGGAGGAACCAATCATCCCAATCTCAGAATTCTCGTCATTCTCAACTCTTGCAACAGAATCAACTGGAATATTTTTAAATAAATCGATTTCTCCACTTAAAAAGGCAGCTAAACGAGAGCTAAATTCAGGAATGTATCTGAATGTAACGTGCTTAATTGTAGGAGCACCATTCCAGTAATCCTCATTGGCTTCAAGCTTCAAGTACTGATCTCTTTCCCATTCAACAAACTTAAAGGCACCTGTCCCTACTGGATCTTTCGCTGCTGCTTCAAGTCCTACATTTTGCACATGTTCCATATCCATAATCAAAAGGTCATCAGCTATACGAAGTAATAAGTTTGGTAAAGGCTCATGCGTGATAATCTGAACCTTGTAATCATCCAGAACTTTTACTTCTTTAAAGGCTGTCCATCTTGAACGATAGAAAGAATTATTCTCTTCTTTTAAGATGTATTCGATATTTTGTTTCACATCTTCAGCAGTAAAAGGCTTTCCATTATGGAAGGTAACGCCTTTTTTTAGGGTAAACTCCCACGTTAGTTCATCTATGTTCGTCCACTCAGTGGCAAGTCCAGGAACAAAGCCACCCTCGTTGTCTCTCTCAATTAACGGGTCATATATATTTCGAATTTGAACATCGTTGACATAGTTCACATCGGTATTAGCAAGCATCGTAACCGCATCTGATTCAATCCCTATCACAATGTCATCCCTAGATGGTTCCGCGTTATCTCCAGACGGATCTTCATTGTTGTTATCATTTGCGTTGTCACTTGTGTTTTCACCAGGTTTATCGTTGTCTTCAATTCCAGCAGATTCTGGAGTACAGCCTGCTATAATGAGTAACACGAAAAAAATTGAGAACAGCAACAGTAGTTTTTTTCTAATCATGAACATTTCCCCTCCTAAAATGGTTCGTCCAATACTTTTTGCTTATTTAAAACCGTAAAATCAACCCCTCCTAGAAATTTCTGAAATATCTTTATTTTCAGTCTATCAGACAGGATTTTCGGGATTCTATGTGGAATCTACCAAATAAGTATTTTGTATCTTGTTATAATTCACAATATTAAGTATAGTCTTCCTAACATATTCTTTTATTTGGGGTGAAGTGGATATGCAAAAGTCATTGAACAATCTCCAATTACAGTACCTCATTCATGTGGCCAATATTTTAAACTCCACCTTAGACATTGATACCGTTGTGGATTTAATTATTTCTGAGATCATCCCAACGATTGATGGCGCCGATGGAGGAATCCTCTTCTTGTATGATGACCAAAACCAGCAGTTGATTCCTAAAAGTGCATCTAGATTTAAAGAACAAGCTCTGAAACTAGCAAAATTAAAACCAGGAGAGTCTATGACAGGGTTAGCTTTTAAAAAGAGAAAGACTCTCATTTTTTCAGATCGAAACGAAATCATTGCGGCCCAAAGAACCTTTTCTACTTTCAATAAGAAAATTCATAATTCTTCCCTACATACCACTGTTTACGCTGCCATCTGCGCTCCAATTTTTATTAAAGAAAAATGTATTGGTATTATTACCCTCGATTGTTTTACAAAAAATAAAGGTTTTACACTTGAGGACCGACAATTATTAGAAGCCATCACCCATCAAGTGGGCATTGCCCTTGAAAGAACGACCCTTTATAAAGAGAAAGAGAGATCCATCAAACTTCTGGAATCTCTCAACCAAGAAATCACCAAACAAAATCATCTTCTTTCTCACTCCATCGAAATGCACCAAAGATTATCAAACATCGTGTTAAATGGCGAAGGACTAAATGAAATCCTACTGTATATCCAATCAACAATAGGGATTCCAACCCTTTTACTAGATAGTTTGGGAGATATCCTAATCTATTACGAAGCTGAACCATTTCAGTTTGAAATCAATGACCTAAAGGAATTGGTTTTACCCCATATCAACAACGATCCAATACAATCACAGATCCTTACTCAATTAAGTGAAGACCACAATTTCTTGATTTCTCTTTTTCCAATCGGAAGTAAGGTTAACCCTCTTGGTTACCTTGTCACAGTCTCTCATCAAAAATTAAACGATGTTGCTAACGCAGCTTTAAACCACGCATGCACCATCATTTCTTTAGAACTGTTAAAAGAACAAAACCTATACGAAATTGAACAAAATTTAAAGGGAGAATTCATTGAGGAGCTTTTTCAAGGAGAGAAATTTAGTGACAGCCTGCGAAAACGGGCACAACAATTGAATCTCGAGCAGGACCGTATGTATCAAGTTGTATATATAGACTATGAACCGTTGATTCGAAACTACAAAAGGGCAAAAAACACCAATTATACCATCCATAAAAAATTACTTTCACTGACCCAGGGTCTTTTTCTGAATGGGTTCGCTACTGGACTTGCGGTAAGCAGACACAATCATCTGGTGATTGTTCTTTCTTATAAAAATGACTCGAACTTGGAGAAGGTAAAATCTTTTATTAAGGAGAAAAGTCAGCGTTTTATGAGCCAAGTAGAACATAATTTCAAAGGACTGACGCTTGCAGTAAGTGCTGGAGGCATTCAAAAAGGATTGGATCACGTGTATAAATCATCCGAACAGGCCGTTCGGTGTCTCTCCTATATAAAAAATAAAAAAGTAAATGATTCCGTTTTGTTTTACGATGAATTAGGGGCAAAAAGGTTATATCTAAATAATACAGATGAGGATTTAAATGATTTTTTAACAGATATACTAGGACCATTATTGCAATACGAAAATCAACAAAAAGAAGAATTCATCGAGACCTTAATTACCTACTTAGATAATAGCCAAAAATTAAAAACAACCGCAGAACAACTACACATACACTTAAATACGCTTTCCTATCGAATCAAACGAATTGAATCGATTCTAAATATGAGTCTTCAAAATCCAAATGACCTTCTTAATCTTTACTTGGCTGTTAATATGTATAAAATGTTGCAGCTGAAGACTGGATAAAAATCATAAGAAAGGCAGCCCCGTTAATTGGGACTGCCTTTTTGTTTACTTCTTCATCCAACCAAGACCCATCGCACCTTCACCTAAGTGAGTACCGATGACCGGTCCAAAGTAGCTAATCATAAATTCAACATTCGGATATAAGCTTTCAAGCTCCTTCAACCATTCCTTCGCTTCCTCTTCACGATTCGCGTGAATGATTACGGCTTGCATTGGCTCGCCCTTTTTTGCATCCTCACCCAGCAACTCCGTAATACGCTTCATTGCTTTTTTTCGAGTTCGAATTTTTTCAAATGGAACAATGACCTTGTCCACAAAATGCAGAAGTGGCTTCACTTGAAGTAGACTTCCGATTAAGGCTTGTGCACCAGACAGACGTCCACCACGTTGAAGATGTGACAAGTCATCTACCATGAAGTAAGCTTTGGTCGTTGTTTTCAAATCTTCAAGACGTTCCATAATCTGCTCTGGCCCCGCACCTTCTTGAGCCAGTTTGGCTGCTTCCACCGCATAGAACCCTTGAATCATGCAGCTGATTTCTGTGTCAAACGGGTAAACTTTTACCCCTTCGGCCATGTTTCCTGCAGTGACAGCTCCTTGGAACGTACCACTGATTCCACTAGACAAGTGAATACTGATAACCGCATCGTATTCTTGCCCTAGTTTTTCATACAGCTCAACGAACTCACCGGTCGCAGGCTGTGTCGTTGTCGGAAGCTTATCTTCCCGCTTCACCATTTCATAAAAATCACTAGCTTGAATCTCCAATTCCTCTTTGTAGGCTTCATTACCAAAAATCACACTTAACGGAATGTACTGAATGTTATACTGCTCACGAAGCTCCGCTGGTATGTATGCCGTTGTATCCGTGACAACTACAGTTTTCATCATCATACCCCTTTATAACTCTAGATCTTATGCTCGACTCAGCTCTGCTCTTCTGTTTTATAAGAAAAATAAGTTCGAAATCTCCTCTTACCTAGCTTCTACTATTTTATATAAAAGTCATAGAAAAAGCACTTGTTGTGTAAGAGATTCTCTGTTTTCGAGGAAAATCCTCTTAATTTCCGATAAATAGACATTTTATGTCCCAGGAAATTCGAACTTTGTCGGGAATTGTTTTGTGAAAAAAGAAGGGAAAGACGAATGGACTATCTAAATAGTACTAAGTGGAGTAGTATAGTCGGCTTTTCTACAAAAATATCGTTCAAGGAGGAACACGATGAAAAGAATTTTTGCGGTTTTTGTAAGTGTAGTATTACTATTAACATTCCTGCCAGCCGCTTCGGGGGCTACGGGAACAAGCAGTACTGATTACTATTCTGTTGTTTTCAATGGCAATAGTATTCCTGCAGATTTTGAAGAGAAGGTAAGCAGCTTAGGGGGAGAAGTTGTTTATACTGTACCTGAAATCGGTTATGTACAGGTAAAAGCACCCACTTCTTCTTTCTCACAATTAAAAGGGATGGCTGGGGTTAGTGCGGCGAACCCATCTATTTCTTGGAACCTTCCAGAGTCTCAAAAAATTGAACTTCAAGCAAACGACGTAAACCCCGATGATGCAGCACTTTGGGATTTACAATGGGATATTAAACGTATTACGAATAATGGTGAAAGCTATAACCTAGGAACTGGATCTCATGACGTAGTAGTTGGAATTATTGATACAGGTATTGATAGAGACCATCCAGACTTAGTTGGTAACCTACTCCCTGGTTCAAAGAACTTTGTTCCGGCTGGTGGTTTCCAAATGACTGAGCCTTACGAAACAGGTGACCCAAATGCATTTGATGATATACACGGTCATGGCAGCCATGTAGCCGGTTCAATTGCTGGTAACGGGGCGATGCTTGGTGTTGCACCTGACACTGGAATTCGTGCTTATCGTGTATTTGGTGCAAGCTCTGCTGAATCAGGTTGGATTTTTAACGCAATGATTGCAGCAGCAGATGACGGTGTAGATGTTGTTTCCATGAGTTTAGGTGGATTTGATTTAATTGGACAATATTTCTATGTTGACCCAGTAACCGGTGAAAAAGTCAACCTTGGTAACGACGTAGCAGACTTTGTTGCTTACAAGCGTGCTGTTGACTATGTAACGAATAAAGGGGCTCTTGTAGTCGTTGCAGCTGGTAATGACGGCATTAACTTCACAAACAAAAAAGAAGTAACGGACTTTTTAAATGCAGAATATGGCGGAGATGGACTGTACTTTAAAGGCGCTGGTTTCAACGTACCTGCATCTATTCCTGGGGTTGTAACTGTTTCTGCTACTGGTCCGAACGATCAGTTTGCTAGCTATTCAAACTACGGACCTGGAGCTATTGATATCACGACTTCTGGTGGAGATTCTAGATTGTATGTAGAATATCTTCTTGCTGGAAAGTTCGATGAATACTTAGCTAATCGTTTATATGAAACAGAATTTAACTTAAGTGCGAGTAACGACGGTGGTTGGTACTGGTCTACTGGTACTTCAATGGCAACTCCAAAGGTATCTGCAGTTGCTGCATTATTAGTTGATAAGTATGGAAAAATGTCACCAACTAAACTTAAAGATTTACTTTTAAAGACAGCTGTAGATCCAGTAAGTGGAAAAGCACAGCAGTATTATGGTAAAGGATTTTTGAATGCATTTAAAGCGTTGAACTAACATTTAGTTTGGAGTCCACACAATGGTGTGGGCTCTTTTATTTTTGTTTTTAAATGATGTATTTTCAACTTTTTTGTTCCCTCTATTAACGGCTATACTCTTAACAGGGCTCGTTTAGCTTCTTTGCGTTCCCTCTATTAACGTTTACACTCGACTTGGGGCTCGTTTAACTTCTTTGCGTTCCCTCCATTAGCGTTTATTCTCCACTCAGGGCTCGTTCCTCTCCTTTTCGTTCCCTCCATTAACCCTTACACTCGACTCAAGGCACAAATAAATCACCACAACAAAAAACCGCCCCCAGAACCAAGTCCCAGAGCCGGCTTTCCCATTCACTATGAATCTATAAACCTATCGAACCTCTACCCAGCCATTTTTAATCGCAACAACAACAGCTTGAGTACGGTCATTAACATTCATTTTTTGCAAGATATTACTTACATGGTTTTTAACAGTTTTTTCACTAATAAACAATGTTTCCCCAATACCACGGTTACTTTTACCGTCAGCCAACATTTGTAGTACTTCACACTCACGACGAGTTAGTAAGTGAAGTGGGCGTTGGACTTCTGTGAAGTTTACTTGGTAAGACGGATTTTCTTCGTCTGTTGCTAGACGACGATATTCTTTTACTAGGTTGTGAGTAATCTTCGGATGTAGGTAAGATCCTCCATCTGCAACTACTTTTACCGCGTCAATTAAAGCATCTGCGTCCATTTCCTTTAATAAGTAACCCATAGCTCCTGTTTTCAACGCATGCGTTACATACGTTTCATCATCATGGATGGACAGGATGATTACTTTTGTATCAGGGTTTTGCTCGATTAGTTGACGTGTTGCTTCAACCCCATTTGTTTGAGGCATGTTAATATCCATGATCACGACATCAGGATTGTGTTTTTGAATAAGTTCAACGGCTTCAGCACCGTCGTCCCCTTCTGCAACCACTTTAAAACTTGGTTCAAATTCTAAAATTCGTTTTACCCCTTCACGGAATAATTGATGGTCATCGATAATTACTATATTTGTCATGGAATCCGGTTCCTCCCTTATATCCAGCTCTATTTTATGCGAAACTCGTTACTCCTAATGGAACTTGGATTAAAACAATGGTTCCCATCCCAATTTTGGATTCAATGGAAAAGGTTCCTTCTAATAAATCAAGTCGCTCTTTCATTCCAATAATACCAAATGAAGATTCTTTTTGCTTGGTGACATCAAAGCCTTTACCGTTATCTTTGATGACAACATTGACTTTACCATCTCGAAACTCAACTTTGACGTTAATCTCAGATGCCTCTGCATGTTTAATTGCATTTTGTACAGATTCCTGAATCAATCTAAACAACGCCACTTCCAATTTGGAAGGTAGTCGTTTTTCCTGACCGAGGAAAGAGAAGTTAATTTTCGTCTTATTATATTCTTCGACCGTTGATGTGTATTTTTTGAGGGTCGGAATCAAACCTAAATCATCAAGTGCCATTGGTCGCAAATCGTAAATAATTTTTCTGACCTCATACAGGGCCGATCGAACCATTTGTTTTAAGCTTTTAATTTCCGACAGTGCCTCTTGTGCACCTCTTTCTCGGAAAACACGATCAATTAAATCAGAACGCATTAGAACATTTGCAAGCATTTGCGCTGGTCCGTCATGAATCTCCCGCGAAATTCTTTTTCTTTCCTCTTCTTGGGCTTCAATAATCCGAATGCCAAAGTCTTGCTTCCGCTTTGCATCCTCAATCACTTCACCGAACACTTGTAAATCACTCGTTAAATAGTTCAATACAACTGTAATTTGAGAAGCCAATCGATCTGCTTGATCAATTGTTTCTTGCAACCCAACCAGTCTTCGCTCGAGCTCGTCTCTACGTTCCCGTAATTGCTTTTCAGCTTGGCGGTTCATTGTAAGTTCACTTTGCAATTGGTGGGCCTGCTCATAGGCGCCTCTAACTTCAGCTTCACTATACTTTGCAAAATCTTTACTAACTTCCGACAGGCGTTTTCTAGCATATCGGACCTTCCCCTCAAGCTTGTCCCCTGCTTCTATGGTTTGAATCACCTGAAGTTTAATATCCTTTAGCTCTTGAAGTGCACTTTCGTAATCGATACGGCAATGCTCAGATATTTGAAAAATTTCGCCTTTACTATTATCAACCGTTTTTACGAGTCTCTCGAGGATCTGATCCAGCAAGCGAACATCCCATTTTCTCGAGACCATATACCGTACCCCCATTGTTCGTATTCTCTTATGTATCATTTTGCCCTATACTAAGTAGTGGCACTCCGGGACAGTTAGATTGGTAATTTTTCCTATAATTATACCAGTTCTGGCCAAAAACCTAACGTGTCAAATCACCTATTTTATGAATGGGCTCAAATCCCCCAGTTATCTATCCACCTAATGCAGATGTGACCATTATAACATGTACGAATAACAGGTATATAATAGTTTTATTACATTTAGGTAAAATGTGGACGGTATTTTTATAAGAAAAAATTGAAAGTAAATAGCAGCGTATAGGACTTCAGAATCAGAAAGGAATGATCACCCATGCTTCTTTCATACAACACATTAAAGGGTTATGGTGAACACGAAATTGAAATTAATAAATCCCGATTTATAGCTCATGTGAATCGAGCGGAAACTGAAGAAGAGGCCATTGAATTTATCAATTCAATCAAAAAGAAGCATTGGGATGCGACCCACAATTGCTCAGCCTATATGATTGGAGAAAATGATTTAATTCAAAAAGCCAATGATGACGGGGAACCAAGTGGCACAGCAGGTGTTCCAATCCTCGAGGTTTTGAAAAAAAGAGGCTTAAAAGATTCAGTTGTAGTCATAACTCGATACTTCGGTGGAATAAAATTAGGGGCAGGAGGACTCATTCGCGCATATGGTAAAGCGACCTCCGAAGGAATCAACCACACAGGTGTCGTCGAAAGAACCCTAATGAGAGTCGTTCATACCAAAATTGATTACACATGGTTGGGCAAACTAGAAAATGAACTAAGAAGCTCCAACTACCAAATCAAGGAAATTCACTATTTAAATGACGTTGAAATCGAAAACTACGTCAAAGAGGAACAAACTGGTGACTTCATCAAATGGATGACAGAACTAACAAATGGCCAAGCTGAATGTACAGAAGGAGAGCAAGTCTACTTAGAAACTGATGTGTAGGGACAGAGGGGACAGGTTTAGTGTCCCACTTGGTGGGACAGCAAACCTGTCCCCCCTGTCCCATTTGTTACATTTTTGTCATTAGACGAAACTCGAATATCGTTGTAAAATGGAGATTAGTGTCGAAGGGTTCGGCACGTTTTTTCGTAAACCTATTCTTTAAATGTCCTCGGTAAACTATATAGAAGAGAGGCATTTCTCTTTGGAAAGGGAGAACTTATTATGAATGAAAATAGACATCGCATACGAGTGGAACAGAAGAAGCGAAGAAGAAAGAAAGTCTTCTATTGGGTCACTATTCCGCTACTGGTGATAGTACTTGGAGCATCCGCCTATATGGCGTATTTATATAGTGTGGCAAAAGACTCAGCGGAAAAGTCGTACGATACTGACTTTCAGCGGGATACGTCAATGCGTGAAGTGGAAGTCGATCCTAAAGAAGACAATGTGTCTGTCTTATTTATTGGAGTGGATGGAAGCGAAAGTCGGGACTATGGTGATACGACTCGATCTGATGCACTGATGCTTGCGACATTTAATAAAAGTGAGGATACCGTAAAATTAGTCAGTATTCCTCGTGACTCTTATGTGTATATCGATGAAGTTGGCTATTATACAAGAATCAACCATGCACATGCTTACGGTGGCCCATCTCTTACAATGCAAACAGTCGAAGAGCTTCTTGAAATTCCAATTGATTACTATGTTCGACTCGATTTCTACGCATTTATTGATGTTGTAGATGCACTTGGTGGAATTGAAGTCGAAGTACCTTATGAAATCTGGGAAAAAGATGCAGAAGACAATAATGGTGCGATCCACTTACAACCGGGACTACAAGAATTAAGTGGTGAAGAAGCATTGGCATTGGCTCGTACTCGAAAGCTTGATAATGATATGGAACGTGGGAAACGTCAGCAAGAAATTCTAAAAGCTATTTTGAAAAAATCTATTTCTGTTGGTGCTATCACAAAATACCCTGAAATTATGAAAGACATTTCTGACAACACCAAAACCAATTTAAGGTTCGATGAAATGAAATCACTGATTTCTTACGGTATGGATGGGTCAATTGATATTGAGACGCTTCAGTTGGCGGGGTCTGATTCCACTATTAATGGAGCATATTATTACCAACTGGATGAAGCGAAGTTAGCTGAGTTAAAGGCTACTTTACAAAACCATTTGGAAGTGAATGAAACTTCTGTGGCGAAGAATAATGGGGAAGATAAGGAAGGAACAACACCATAAATCGAGTAGGAGGGGGTGACTAACCCCCGACCTCTCACACCACCGTACGTACCGTTCGGTATACGGCGGTTCAACTATGATTGACGTAAAAATTCATATCGTT
>NZ_BAAADJ010000007.1 GCF_039522365.1 Bacillus carboniphilus
ACGATATGAATTTTTACGTCAATCATAGTTGAACCGCCGTATACCGAACGGTACGTACGGTGGTGTGAGAGGTCGGGGGTTAGTCACCCCCTCCTACTCGATTTGAAGTTAAGGAAATTATAAAATCGCCGATTGTGGACAACTTTAAATAAAATATTTCTCCGGCCAGCTCCAGCGCCTAGCCCCTCGAGGTCACAAGCCAATCCGACATGAAGGTTAAAGAACAACCTTCCTGCCGGCTCGTCTTGTGCTTGTCGGGGCTGTTCGAGGCGCTTGCGCATTTGTTTGTAAAAGTTGTAGTGTAATTGGTATTTATATCGTTTATTGTAAAAGGAGAGAAAAAAAGTAAAACTTTTCTAGGGCTTAAACGTCTAACTTATTAAGTAAGTGGGATTTATTGGGACCTACATGAAAAAGAGCCTATACATATTGTTTAAAAAGAAAGGGAGCTAGACATGTTACGAAAAATAATGATGCAACTAGGATTTATACTTTTACTATGCACCATGATACCAATACAAAGTATACAAGCTAATGGGTCTATTACAGTGAAGATAACCCCTGGCTATGATGGTTCAGTGAAACCAGGAACTCCGTTTCCGATAGATGTGACGGTTACGAACCAAGGAGATGACTTTGTTGGTGAGCTGTCCTTACTATTTGCACCATCCGTTTTTTCAGGAGGACATTTAATTGTACCCGTTAATTTACCTGAAGGCTCTGAAAAAAAATGGTCGTTATATCATCCAGGAATTCACTCGAACTTCTCCTATGAATTTAGTCAAGAAACAACGGTTGAACTATTCGAAGGGTCAGTGGAGAATGGAAAATCTGTCAAATTTGAGGGAGACCGGAGTTTTTCGGTTCGATTACTCCAGGATGGCCAACAGGCTATTGGAGTAATCACTACGAATCCTGATATTTTAAATGCCTATAGAAGTGGCCAATATAATGCTGTAAATCCTTACGTTTTTCAATTAGCTGAAGAAGCATTTCCAGACCAAGCATTTTCCTTAAAGATGATTGATTTATTAGTTTTAGATAACGCTCATATGGATGAGTGGAGCCAAGAACAACAGGAGGCTTTAATTTCGTTTGTAAAACTTGGAGGCAAAGTCCTATTAAGTAACTCAACAGAACAAACAAGTCATTTAGGATTACTTCAAGACTATATTCCGTTCAATGAATCTAATCAAGTAAAAGGAACTAATTTACAGTTTTTATCCCAAGAAGAGACCCTAGAAGCAGAGTTATATGTAGGTTCAGTAAAGGAGGAAGCAGAGGTCTTAGCGACAGCTGGCAATCAACCTTTATTGGCGCATACTAGCGTCGGAATTGGTGGTATCTACCAAACATCCTTCCAGCTAGACGATACGAACATTACTCAACATCCAAACTACGGAAAATGGATTGCAGGCCAAGTTCAGCCAGGTGGAACAACGTCCCGTTATTATCACGGTATGGATTCCATCGAGCAAAGCTATCATATGTTCGGTAGTACAGGGGAATATTTTGAAAAAGGGAACTTTTCATTTCCATTTATATCCTTTCTAGTCGTTTTCTATGTTTTAATACTGCTGCCAATCATTTATTTCATTTTAAAGAAAATGGATAAGAGAGAACAAGCTTGGTGGGTTATTCCAACTGTATCTATTATTTCGTCTATCGCTATATTCATAGCTGGGGCATATGATCGAATTGGAAAGCCTACCATGAACGAGCTTGGAATATATGTTTTGGATCAGGAACAAGGAGCAGTTGGCGTTACATCTCAAACCTTACTATCTAATAAACAAGGAAAATTCACCATTACGTTTTCTGAACCTCACTATTCACCTATGCCGATTACAGGTGAATATGCCAATGAAATAGAAAGATTGAAAGGTAAAGCATATGCTCAGCTTTCTACACCAAAGAAAGAGATTGTGTATCCAAGTATAAATTTTTGGTCGACCCAGACCTCACTAGGCACCATTTATAAGGAAAATGTGGGAGAAATCATAGCAGAATTATCCTATGAAAATGGTAAATTGACAGGGACGATTGAGAACAATTTATCCGTATCTATTAAAGACCTTTGGGTAGCAGCTGGAACGGAGATGATCCATTTGGGATCTATAGATCAAAGTGGAAAAATTAATGTAGATGTAGGGGTTCCTAACGTCTTATTTACCAAGCCCACTCAATATGCTCTACATCAGTTTGGATATAGAAGAGGGCCACAAGAAGAACTTGAAGAAGTACAAAAGAGCACTTTATTTGAATACTTTACAAATTCTTATTTAAATCAACTACCTGACTCACCACTGTTGATTGCTGTTTCAGATACTCCTTTTATTGCCAGTCAAGTGAAGGGTGGCGCCACGAGAAAAGCAATGAATTTCTTTGCGAAACCCGTAATTATTCAAGCTGATTATGAAGGAAGCTTTGAAATTACTAAAGACAATATGGAAGTGGAATTTTTACCGATAAATGGGTCAGCGGTTATGAATAGAATGGAAGTTACGGAGCACGAGGCTTTTGTAGGTATAGGGGAATATCAATTAACCTATCAAATTCCAGCCTTCATAAGAGATTCTAATTTTTCTTTAGTGGATGGAAGTATTAACTATTTTAAAGAACCTGGAATTGAGATTTCTCTTTTAAATGTTCATACAGGTGAATATGAAACAATGGATTCACCACAGAACAACATTACGCTTGGTGAGGAAGTAAGTCAATACATTGATCAACAGGGTAAAATCACTTTCAATTTCATAAAGACAGAAGACTATGGAAATGTAATTCCATTTCCGGGGATTGTTTTAAAAGGAGACATCACAAATGATTGATATACAGAGCTTAACTAAAAAGTACGGACAGTTTACAGCCTTAGACTCTTTAAACCTCCAAATAGAGGAAGGAAGTGTCTTTGGATTTGTAGGGCAAAATGGAGCGGGGAAATCCACTACATTTTCTATATTAGCAACACTCTTGGCACCTACTTCTGGCAGCGCTTATGTTAAAGGAATATCAGTTGTTGATAAACCAAAAGAGATTAGGCGCTTAATTGGTTACATGCCAGACTTTTTCGGAGTTTATGATCAATTTAAAGCAGAAGAGTATTTGCACTTTTATGGTGCAAGTTATGGCATTCCTTATAAGGAAAGATTGGAACTTATTCCGAAGCTACTAGAGCTTGTTAACCTATCACATAAACGTGATTCCTATGTAGATTTGTTATCCCGTGGGATGAAGCAACGGTTATGTCTAGCAAGGTGTTTAATCCATGACCCAGATATCCTTATTTTAGATGAACCGGCTTCAGGTTTAGATCCAAGAGCAAGAGTAGAGATGAGAGAAATCTTAAAAGAACTAAGAGTGATGGGGAAAACGATTCTCATTTCTTCCCATATTTTACCCGAACTAGCGGAGATGTGTGATACTATCGGAGTGCTTCATGATGGGAAACTTGTTGCTCATGGAGATGTTGCTAGTATTCAAAAAGAATTGAAATCGGACAGATTGATTGTGACCAGAGTAAGTGGAGATGTTCAACAAGCCATCCAGTTTTTTGAGGATCAAAGTCATGTATTTGACATTCAAGCGGACGAACATGAATCCAGCCGATTTTCTTTTTACTTTAATGGAGATGACCAAGAACAAATGGTTCTATTATCAAATGCCGTAAAGCAAGGGATTCCTATTTTGAGTTTCCATGATAAAGAGACAAACTTGGAAGATGTTTTTATGGAAATAACAAAAGGGGTGGAACTTCAATGATAAAGTCATTCTTTTTAAATCCAGTGCTAGGTAAAGAGTTCAAACTCCGGTTCCGCTCCCTGAAAACATTGTTTGGTATTATCTTTTATTTGGCTTCAATTGGACTCATGATTCTAGCTTTTATTTACATGAGTACAAGGGGAGGAGCAAGCTATAACTTTAGCTCACATCAGAGTAGGGAAATGTTTATGGTCCTATCATTCCTCCAATTGGGCTTAATTTTATTTGTTACCCCCGGTCTTACAGCGGGAGTTATTAGTTCAGAGCGGGAAAGACAAACATTAAATATATTGTTAACCACTACACAAAGTTCGACTTCAATTATTGTTAGTAAGCTTTTATCGTCTATTTGTTTCCTCTTGTTAATGGTGGTGGCTTCAATGCCACTTTATAGCTTTGTGTTTTTATATGGCGGGGTTGCACCTGAACATCTTTTATATGTGTTAGGCATGTATATTCTGATGATGATTTCGTTCGGGGCACTTGGAGTCATGTTTTCTACCATTATTCGTAGAACCATTATTTCCATGGTCGTGACCTATAGTGTTGGACTGTTCCTAGTAGCTGGAACTGGTTTTCTGTTTATCTTTACGCAAGAATTTTTCTACTATATGCAACAGCCAAATCAGGGGACGAATGTCTTTCCGTATATATTTGGAATGTTAAACCCAGTGATTATGATGATGAACATTTTTGAACCAATGGAAACCGATTATTTAGTTAGAAGGACTGGTATTGCCTTTCCGATGTGGATATCTTTTGTTATTTCGTATGGAGTCATTACCATTTTGTCAATTCTGGTTAGTATAAGAAAGTTAAGGCCAAAAATGAAATAGGAAGAGGGTTATTCAAGTGGATTCTAATCAAAGGTTATTTGAAACCCTTCTTGGAAATATTCAAAGAAAGCTATTACAACACTTTATATTAATAGAGATCCAACTACTTATTTTTCTACTTTCAGGGTATTTATTTCTCCTAACACTAACGTTAAGATTCGTACCGATCCTGTACTGGGAGCAGTGGTTTTGGGTTGGGAGCTCGATTATTTTCCTGTTATGGTTTTACAAGACGTTTCAATCAAGACCAAATAAGAAACAAGCAGTGTCTTTTTTTGACCAATATGTTAGCGACAATGCTGTTTCAGTAGCCTACGAGTTCTATAAGCAGCCAGGAGAATTACCTAAACTTCAATTAAAGCAGGCTGTCCAACAAATGAGTATGAAGTTAGAACTCGTAAAGAAGGCAAAACTTAGATGGTACCGACCTCAATATATAGTTGGAACTTTCCTAAGCGCAGTCATCGTTTTACTCTTTTTCATTTTTCCTAATGAAAAGATGGAACAGGCTAGAGCAATGGAAGATGAGAAGGATTTGATTGAAGAGAAAGTTGAGGAGCTAGAGAATAAAGAAGAAGACGTTGAAACTCAAGAGGAAAAGGAGCTTCTGAAGGAACTTGCAAATGATTTAGAAAGTAGTGAGTCACTCGAAGAAGCCATAAAGAAAGCCTCTGAGAAAGAAATGGAGCTTTCTCTTCAAAAGAAAGAAGCTGAAAAGTCAAATCGACTTCTAAAAGAAATGCAAGAAACATTAAAAAACAATTCAGCACTTCAGCAAGCATTACGAAATATAGACAAAGAACAAATTAAGAAAACATTGGAGAATCTATCTCAATCAGATAAAGAAAAACTAGAAGAACTAATGAAAGAAAAGGGCTTACCGTTCCAGTCCGAAGAAGAAATGGCTCAAGCCATAGAAAAGCTTTTAGAACAAATAGAAAATTTAGATGAACTTCAAAACCAATTAGAATTAGCGGGCTCCATTAATCAAGAGTGGGCACAACAATTAGCTGGTTCGGGGATTGACGGGTCATTAGTTGCCTCTCTTAGTGCGGGAAGTCAGTCTGGTGAAGGAACTTCTGATACTGACAGCGAACCTACAGTTCCTAGTGAAGCTGAGACACCTGGTTCAGAACCCGGCTCCGGTTCAGGAAGTGGTTCTGGTTCCGGAAGTGGCTCTGGTTCCGGAAGTGGTTCTGGTTCCGGAAGTGGTTCTGGTTCCGGAAGTGGTTCTGGTTCAGGAAATGGCTCAGGTTCCGGAAGTGGTTCTGGTTCAGGAAGCGGAACTGGCTCTGGAAGTGGGTCAGGTGCAGGTCTTGGATCGGGAAGTAGAGATTTACTGACTATTCCAGATTCAATCATCAGCGAGGAAAATATTGAAAAAGATATTCAAGCTTTAGGTGAAGGTTCTTCACAAATTTTTGAAACGGAAAATGGAGTTATTCTTCGTGGTGAGATTTCAAATTATCAAAATATCAAAGGATTTTATGAGAGCACATATAGAACTAGTTTGGAACGACAACAACTTCCCAAAAATCTTGAAGATGTTGTAAAGCAATACTTTTCAAACTGGAACCAACCTTAAAGGGGAGAAGAAATATGACAACAGATACGTTTGAGACAGAGTTTATTAAAGCGAACGAGGCCATACAAAAAGCGATTGATGCCGTATCTTCCTATATCGTTGGGCAAGAAGAAACCTTGGAGGAAGTATTCTGGACCATTTTTGCAGGGGGGCATGCATTACTAGAGGGCTTACCAGGTCTAGGTAAGACAATGCTTGTTAAAACCTTGTCCAATGCTCTACAACTATCTTTTTCACGAATTCAGTTTACACCTGATTTAATGCCTTCAGACATTACAGGTACGATGATTCTTCAGAAAAATGAACAAGGGAGTCAAGAATTTCAATTTCATCAAGGTCCTGTTTTTTCAAACTTTGTTTTAGCAGATGAAATTAACCGGGCTACCCCTAAAACGCAAAGTGCCCTATTAGAAGCAATGGGTGAGAAAACGGTAACGATTATGGGTAAAACTCAAAGGTTAGAGGAGCCATTTTTTGTTTTGGCTACTCAAAACCCTTTAGATTTGGAGGGAACCTATCCCCTCCCAGAAGCACAGTTGGACCGTTTTTTATGTAAAATTCACGTTCCCTCTCCATCAAAAGATGAATTAAAGGAAATTGCCAAAAGGACACTGATGAAAGAAGAAATCCAGGTTCCAGCTGTGATGGACCAAAATATGGTGATTCATATTCAGAAATTAATTCAGTCAATTATGGTTTCTGATGAAATGCTAGAATTTGCGTCGTTACTTATCATGAATACTAGCCCTGAGTATGAGACGTCACCAGCTGAAATAAAAGAGTTTGTGAGGTATGGGGCGGGTCCACGTGGTATGCAAAGCTTGTTACGATTAGCAAAAGCGCGCGCGTTATTATCAGGAAGATTTCATGTGTCTATAGGCGATTTAAAAAGAGTAGCTCTCCCTGTTTTGAGACATCGTCTATACTTTAATTTTGAAGGGGAAGCAGCAGGGATTTCTGCTGATGAACTTATCCAAAAATGCATAGATTCTATGGGGTGATATGATGGCTAGCTTATTATCACCACACACAATAGCAAAACTAAAAAGAATGAGATGGAAAAGTCCTACCTCACTAGGAAGTATGCATCAAGGCACCAGGCGTTCAAAGACAATTGGTTCTTCTCAAGAGTTCTCTGATTACCGAACATACGAGGCTGGGGACGATGTTAGGCAAATTGACTGGAATGTATATGCAAGGACAGAAAAAGTGTACATTAAACGTTTCTTAGATGAAAGAGAATTGACGATAACGATTCTGTTAGATAGCTCACTTTCGATGTGGGCCTATTTAAAAAAGTGGGAAAGAGCAAAGCAGCTTACAGGTGCACTTTCTGCTCTGTCACTTTATGCAGGGGACAGGCTAAGCCTCGTAATTTCAAATCATCGGATAGATCCACTTTTGTCTAAAAAGGGACCACACCAGGTTGCTAAATTTTTGGGTCAAATAGATAACATTGTTCAGGACGATACAGATAAGGAACCTTTCTCTACTAGAAATAAGGAAAGGTACTCTCCTCAATCTGATGTTACAATCATTATTTCTGATGGACTTGAACCCATTTCAAATATAGACGAAACACTTACTAGAATCCAAAGTCGAAGAACGCACGTCTATTATATTCAACTTCTACATGAAGAAGAGCTATCTCCACCATATACAGGTGATTTAAAGCTATTAGATATAGAGACGAGGAGCATCTCGGAGGTTAGTATGCAGAGGAAAGTAATTGCCCAATATAAAACTAGATTAGAAGAACACTTATCTGCTATTGAAAGTCTCTGTAGGAAAAAGGGAATCCCTTATATTCAAGTAAATACTCGTCAAGCAATAGAGGAAATACTATTTCAACAATTAAAACCATTGGGTTGGATCAATTGAGGTGATAAGATGGGATTTTTAACTCCATGGTTTTTTTCATTTTCAATATTTCTTATTGGATTCCTCCTACTCTATTTCTTTAGGAAGCAGTACCAGGAAATGGTTGTATCCCAAACCTTCCTTTGGGAGTCTGTTCGAAAAGAATGGGAGGCAACGAAGTGGTACCAAAAGCTTCAACATAATATCCTTTTTTGGTTGCAGCTACTCATTTTAATCCTAATGATTTTTGCCCTTACCCAGCCATTTTTATGGACTAAGGGTGTTCAGGGGGACCAACAAATAATTATTATTGATACGTCAGCATCTATGGCAGCCACAGAAGGAGAGAAGAACCGTCTAGAACTTGCTAAACAAGCATCAGAAGATCTATTGAAACGGTTTCATGGTCATGATGTTTCTTTTATAGAAGCTAGGAAAGACCCGATCCTGCACATTCAGAACGATAAAAATAGTGCCTTGGAAATTATTGAATCATTAGAACTTTCCTATCAAAAAACGGACTTAAACCAAGCACTCTCATTGGCTACTTCTCTTATAAAAGAAAATGGTTCAGCAAGCATTCATATATATACGGATCAATTCGCTAGTGATATGATTCACACCGATTGGGATGGTCCTATAATGATTCATAATCTTGGTCAAACCAATCAAAATGTATCTATTGAATCGTTTGGGGTTGCTAACTTCGATAGTAAAATACAAGGGCTTTCTTGGGTGACTTCAGAATCAGATACACCTGTAGAAGCTACATTAAGAGTCATGATTGGAGAGCAAGAAGTATGGGAAGGAATACAAACGGTCTCAAAAGAGCAACCAGCTTATTTCGTTATGGAGGATTTACCGCATTCGACTGTTTACAAAGCAACGATTGAAGTAGATGATGCCTACGAGCTTGACAATCAATTATTTTCCTTTTTGAATCAAACGAGTAGACCCAAAATAGTAGTGAATGCTTCCCTTCATCCATTTGTCAATCAAGCGTTAACTGTAATGGGTTATGAGGTAGTCACAACTAATTCTTTTACCTCTTCCGATGAATCTTCTATTTATATCGTTGAGAATTTGAAAGTAGAAGAATGGCCAGATGGTCCGATGATGGTTATTAATCCTGATCTCGGTTCCGATGTATCAGAATATGAGATAAATAATCCAATTGAACCATCCAAAGGCTTTGGACCTTTTCAATATACGGATATGGATCAAGTTTTTATCTCAAAGATTCAGGAAGTGAACTTAAGTGATTTCCGCCCGTTAACCTGGAGTGGTAATGCACCTATTTTTTTTGAAGGAGAACAAAATGGGAATCCTGTCATCCTGGTAAACTTTGATATTGCTCAAACTGATTGGCCACTACACACTAGTTTCCCAATTTTCTTGTATGAATCTATTCATTACTTAACGAAGGATTCTGAGATTTTAGGATATTTTACACCAGGAGAAGAACAGGATGTTTATCTCAGCGAAACTTACCAGGTCCTTTCAGAAGCCCAAAAAATTATAAAGACACACTCTCCTGAGTCACAAATTTTACAGGCCCCCAATAAACCAGGACTGTACTCTTTATACAACGGTGAAAATCAATATTGGTTTTCCGTCAACACAGAAGAAGGCGAAAATAAAATAGCGCCAGCACAATCTTTTTCAATTGGTGAAACTACTAATGAGGAAGAAAATATGCAAACAATTGGGTATCCTTTAGCCAATTGGCTTATTTTGATTGCCTTATTCATTCTAGTCGTAGAATGGGAGGTGTATCGACGTGGATCTTAACATTTCAAACCCATTATTTTTAGTGGCATTCATTCCTATAGCTGTCATTATTTTATTGACATTACGGAAAACCAATAAGGAACAGATCAAACATATTAAAGCTATTTCATTGATCCGGTTTATTGTCTTTACTCTAATCATCCTATCTTTAAGTCAGCCAACAATATTATTATCCCAGCAGCATGAAAAAGTTGTATTTGTAGTGGACCGTTCGGCAAGTATGAAGTTTCATGAGAGGGACATACAACAATTATTAACAAGGTCTTTAGCTGAAAAAGATGTGAATGATGAGTATTCAATTGTCTCAGTTGGAGCGGAAGCAGCTATTGAAAGTTCCATGACAAAGAATCATACAGATGTTGATTTCCGAACCGAGATTCAGGCGGATGATTCAAATCTTGAAAAAGGGATAGAGCTCGGTGCGAGCCTTTTTTCAGGAGGACAAAAAGGGAGAATTGTTTTATTTACTGATGGTTATGAAACGGAAGGAAATGTAGCACGAGAAATAGAGCTTCTGGAGAAAAAGGGAGTGGAAGTAGATATTATTTCTTTCCCTCCCATTCGTACAACAGACGTTGCATTAACAAAACTTTCCGTTCCTCACACTTCCTATCTAGGTGAAAATACATCTGTCCAAATTCAAGTAGACAGCACCATTGATACGACCACACGTCTTCGTATTCAATTAAATAGTGAAACCATCATTGACGAAGAGATTGAGTTGCAAAGTGGAATCAATGAATTTATGTTTACAAACTTAATAGAAGAAGAGGGCTATCACCTGTTTGAAGCGGAGATCTTTCAGCCTCAAGATACGATTTCAGAAAATAACAGACAAATGGCTGTGTCCTACTCCAAGGGGGAACCTAATGTATTAATAGTTGAAGGTAAACAGGATGAATCCATAAACCTATACAACGCACTTTCAGCAGCTCAAATCGATACGAAAGTGGTTTCACCTGATTATATTCCATCTACTTTATCATCACTTCTTGAGTATGAAACGGTTATATTCGCCAATGTATCTGGCACTGATGTCTCACAAGCTAAAATGGACTTGATTGAAGTGGCCGTAAAGGAATATGGGAAAGGTTTTATTATGACAGGTGGGGAATCTAGTTTTGGTCTAGGTGGATATTTTGAAACGTCTATCGAACAATTGCTCCCCGTATCGATGGATATTAAAGGAAAAAAAGAGATTCCATCGTTGGCTCTTATGATAGTAGTGGACCGTTCAGGAAGTATGCAGGGGCAAAAACTAGATTTAGCCAAAGAAGCAGCAGCCAGAACTGTCTCTCTTTTACGGGAGCAAGACTATTTAGGGGTTATAGCTTTTGACGATCAACCATGGGAAATAGTAAAAACTGCACCTATCAAAGATAAAAAAGCAGTGGAAGAAAAAATCCGAACCATCTCGGGTGGGGGTGGTACGAATATATACCCAGCACTTGAAGAGGCCTATGACCAAATGCTTGGGAATGCTGCTAAACGGAAACACATAATTCTGTTAACAGATGGACAGTCTGCTGTGAATGGAAATTATTCAGCACTCATCCAGAAAGGGTTAGAAGAAAATATCACACTTTCAACTGTTGCCATTGGTAGAGACTCGGATCGGTTTTTACTGCAGGCATTAGCTGAGGAAGGGACAGGTCGTTATTACGATGTTATGGATGCTACAGTTATTCCGAGTATCTTATCTCGTGAGACGGTTATGGCCACTAAGACCTATATTGAAGATCAACCATTCTATCCAACTATTACGAGATATGCGATAGAAGGATTAGCTTCAACCTTTGGAAATGGAATTCCGCAAATGAATGCTTACATTGCTGTAAGTGAAAAGGACAAAGCCCAAACCATCCTTATTAGTGAAAAAGATGACCCTATTCTTTCTGTTTGGCAATATGGACTTGGGAGAACCGTTGCCTTTACCTCTGATGTAACAGGCAAATGGTCTGGACATTGGCCAAGCTGGGACAAATGGTCTGATTTTTGGGTAAGAACGATCAATTGGACCTTTCCAAATGCAGAAGCTTCAACATTTCAAATGGATATTAAACGTGAAGGTAGTCAAGTAGAGGTTAATCTGCTGGCGTCAGAGCCAATTCTAGAACCGTTGATTGCTACGGTTACAAAAAACGATGGATCAAAGGTAGATGCCACTATTCAACCGGTTCGACCTGGGGAGTATAAAGTGAAATTCCAAGGCGAGCAAGGTATTCACTTTATTCAGCTTAGTAAACAATCCGAGGACGTTCAAAGCTCTATTTTTCATGCTGGGTTTGCTTTAGGTTATTCTGAAGAGTTTATCATTCCTCTGAAGGAAGCAAATTTATTTAAAGAGAAACAACCAATGAGCAGTGAGGAACTGACAAAGTCACCAGAATCCATTTTTAGACCTTTAGAGAAGAAGTTACAAGATGAGATATCTATTCAATCTTCCTTGTTAGTTGTGGCCTTTTTATTGTTCCTTGTAGAGCTTACCATTCGACGATTTGGAGTGCCGCAATGGAAAGTCAAATTGTCAAAATGGTTAACATGGGAGAAAGTTAAGGAAAAAAGAAAAGTAACGACATCTAATGGTAAAAAACAAGACATATACAGTGTAAAGGAAAAGTCTGTGCACGAGAAAGATGAAGGGAAAACAAGGCAACCAAAACAAGTACCGGTACCGAAAGGGAAAGATAAAAATAATGTGCCTAAAGAGGAGCGTTCCTCCCAAATGGACCGTTTACTATCTGCTAAGAAGAAAAGAAGATAAAAAAGGACCGCTGCATTTTTAACAATTTGCAGCGGTTTCTTTATGCTTCTAGTATTTGAATTTCTTCCTGAATGTCTGTACGTTTTAAGTGCAACAAGAACAAATCTCTTGGAATTTCATATAAATCATAGACTTCATTTTGGAGGTCTGGATTTAAAGCACGGTAAACTAAAGGCCTAATTTCGTTAGCTTTAATAACATAAGGTAATTTTTCGGCAGCCTTTTGAGAACGGATATTTTCTTTTCGTATTCTCATCCAAACTGTTTCAATACCTAGTTCCAAAAATAGTTCTTGAAAGAATTGATCCTTTGCTAATTTATTGTAACCTTTACCGTGATAAGGCTTTCCAATCCATGTACCTAGAAAACCTGTTTTATTTTCAACATCAAACAAATTGATAGTTCCAATTGGATTTCCCCACTCATCGAGAATGGTTCTAGAAATCAGTTCTCCTCGTTCCTCGGCCTCAATGGTTTGTTTCGTTAAGAATAAAAATTCATCGTGAGAGTAGGCCTTTTGTCGAACATATGGGAAAACTTCAGGGTGATTCATGAGATCAAATAGCACGTGGGATTCGTATATTTCACGAATTTTTAACATAAAAAAATACCCTCCTTTATCGAGGGCATTAATTTTAGACACACGAGTCACGTGCAGGCCCACCCTCGAAATTTTAAATTGCAAAATTTCGGGGTAGGAATCGAACCTACTAGAACCAGATAACCTGGTGGCTCACCATTTGCCTTCCCTAGTACTTATCATTTTATTGAACAAGAAACCAACATTTCTTGTTAGATTTATCATTTACTTTTTGTATCATACAGCATTTTTTTCAGAAAGAAAATAGGGAAAATGTTAACATTTCGTAAAAGTTTTTGACAAAATGTCGAACTTTGACATATCTATTTTTGGAAAACGATTTCACCATCGATGACGGTCATCGTTGGTTTAGCTAAAAACGAAAATGGATGGTCGTTCCACAGGACAACATCCGCATCTTTACCAATTTCGATACTTCCTACTCGATTAGAAACACCTAAGTTTCTAGCTGGTGTTATGGTGATTCCTTCCAGCGCTTTTTGGGCAGAAAGACCCTCACGAACAGCTAATGCAGCACAAACATTTAGATACTGGATTGGTGTATAAGGATGGTCTGTCGTAATAGATACTTGCACGCCATGGTCACAGAGGCTTTGATAGGTATACCAATTTTTGTTTTTCAACTCAACTTTGGAACGTCTGGTCATGGTTGGGCCAACAGATACCTGTAGCCCTTTTGGCAATTCATCCACAATGAGGTGTCCTTCTGTACAATGTTCAATTCTTAGATCCAAGTTGAATTCTTCTGCAAAGCGAACGGCTGAAATAATATCATCAGCACGATGAGCATGCATTCTGACTGGTATTTCCCGATTTAAAGCCATCAGGATTGGAGCAACACGGACGTCTTCCGGGTTTCCTTCAGCTTGTGCTTTATAGAAAGCTTCTCTTAACATCCCCATGATTCCCATTCTAGTAATGGATTCTTTATTACCTTGAGAATGCATTCTCTTAGGATTTTCCCCAAGAGCAAGCTTTAGACCTGCAATTTCTTTAATAATCATTTTATCTACATGTCTACCGTATGTCTTAATTACAGATGTCGTTCCTCCAATTACGTTAGCACTTCCAGGCATGATGTGGGCTGTTGTAATTCCGTATTGTATTGCATCCCGGAAAGCTGGGTCTAAGGGGTAAACTCCATCCTTTGCTCGGATATGAGGGGTCATCGGTTCAACCGTTTCATTCGCATCATTTCCTGCCCAACCTGTCCCTTCATCATAAAGACCCAGATGCGTGTGTACATCAATAAAACCAGGCAATAAATACTGTCCTGATCCATCAATAATAGTCCCTTGAGCAGAAAGGTTTTCTCCAATTTTCTGAATTCGTCCATTGTATATCAAAACATCATGATTATCTAAAGGTTTAGAGGTTATAGGGATAATTGTTACATTTTTTATTAGTAGTTGGTTCATTGGTTCTCCTTGAAAAATCTAAAATGTTTTAGCTTATTCTATCATGTAGTTGAATGTTTGCCATCTATATTTTTTTCCCATTTCCATTACCTTTTCCTGCGCTTCAAGATGAAATAAACAAGCAATGAAACAGTAGCGAAAATAATTAAAGGTTTAATGTAAGTGGAAGCGTGTTGTTCAATTTCACTCCAGTTTTCTCCCAAGTTGATTCCAAGTAGTACAAACAGCAATGTCCATGGTATCATGGCAGCGAATGTGTACAGGAAAAATGTTGAGAATGGCATTTTGCTAATTCCTGCTGGAATGGAGATCGCATGTCTGACAACAGGGATGAATCGTGCAAAGAACACGACAGTAGGACCATATTGATTAAACCATTTTTCTGACTTTTGAACATGATCAGGGGTAATTAGAATCCATTTCCCAAACTTTTGAACAAACGGTCTTCCGCCATATAAACCAATCCAATAAACGAAAAGTTGAGCAACAGTACCTCCCAGGATGCCTGCAAGCATAGCACTAAAAAATGTGAGATTACCAGAATAGACCAAATAACCAGCATAACTAAGAACAATCTCACTTGGTATGACTTCAACCATCAGTCCAAGTGTAATCCCAATAAATCCTAATTGTTGAAAGAAATGAAATAAGCCATGAATCCATTCCATTTTTTTAACCTCTTTTCAGTAACAGTCACCTACATAATCCCCAGTGTCTGAAGAGTAAGTACGATTCCACCTAATACCCATACATAAACGGCAAAAATCTTTAAAGACTTCTTTTTTAAAATATGGAGCATAGTCATAATAGCCAGGTACCCAAAGAGAGCAGAGCTAATAGTACCAACTAGAAGCCCAGTTAATGAAATCGATTCTACTGTTCCCGTGAACAGTTCTCTACTTTGCAATAGAATGCCACCAAAAATAGCAGGAATTGATAGAAAAAATGAGAAATAAGCGGCTGTTTCCCGATCTAGCTTTCTCCATAATCCTGCTGCAATCGTTAAGCCTGAACGAGAAAGTGCGGGGAAAATGGCCGCAGCTTGGAAAGTCCCAATCACAACTGCATCCGTCATCGTAATGTCTTCCATCTTTTTTGCACCATTACGAATGGAATCAGCAAACCACAAAATCGTTCCAGTTATAAGGAATTCCCATCCTAATGTCACACCTGTTTTCGATATAGCATCGAAATAATCTTCAAATAAAAGACCGGCTATTACAGCTGGAATCGTTCCAATTACCAATAAAAAAGATAACTTATGAAATGGATCTTTTAAAATAGTAATAAGTTCATTCTTATAGATAACTAGAACTGCTAGCAATGTTCCAATATGAAGCATGGTATCCAAAAATAAACCAGCATCTTGAAGGCCAAGGAATTGTCGACCTAAAAATAAATGACCAGTACTCGAAATAGGTAGAAACTCTGTAAGTCCCTGTATAATTCCTAAAATAAACGCTTCAATCTTCGACATAATTCACCAACCTTCCTTAAACAAAACAACTTTATTTATAGGCTAGTCCTACGTAAAGCTTCTAAATTCATATGTATTCAAGTGAATAATAAACATGACAGGTAGAATGGTTAGCAAAATAGAAAAAACGAGCCCTGGTAGTGGTAAGCGCTGTAAAGGAGGGAACACAACCGGTGAAAACGTGTCCTAGATAATGAATAATGTCTATAAGAGGGAATGAAAAACGGTTTAACGTACCCTTGTCATCATAAGATGCCATATAGAGGGGACATTAAACCGACTAACTAATTATTTTTCTTCAAAATAATCTTCAAACTTCTCTTTTTGTGAGCTGGTGTTTTTATAGTACGGATTCTCTTCAGTTACATTATCAGGATCTAAATTTGTTTTAATCACCAAGGAAGGCTGACTCATTCCTTCTGCGATGATACGATCATCTAATTCTTTAAAGTCTTCCATATTTGGATTCCCAGGTTTTTTTGGCTCCATATGGACACCTCCTTATGGTTTTAGGATGCAGGAGGATTGAAAAATTATGTACAAGTACAACGAAGGAAATGCTATAGTACAGTAAAGGAAGTACATACCAAGACTGGAAAAAGGGGAGCAAACATGATGGAAGAAATAGCTGTTCATTTAGCACAGAAGCAATTAGACGCTTATAATAATGGAGACATCGAAACATTTTTAACTGCTTACAGTGAAAATGTGGAAGTATATGAGTTTCCATCGAACAAATTGATGTATGCGGGAATCAATCTTATGAGAGAAAGATATGATCAATTATTTAAAAATAACCCTAATAATCATGCGGAAATTCTGTCTAGACTGGTTAAGGGAAATATTGTAATTGATCATGAACATGTGACAGGGCGAGCAAATGGTGTAGACGTTTATGCTATTGCAATGTATGAAGTCATCGATGATAAAATAGCTAAAGTTTGGTTTGTAAAATAGGAATGGAAAAACGCTTGGATATACTAAAATCCAAGCGTTTTTTATTCCTTCCTTATTGAGAATCTAGTTTTTTTTATTAACCCCAAATCAGCCAACCGGCCAGAAGAGCAAGTGTCCCTACAGCAGTCACTAGGATTTGAGCATAAGCCATTGAACGTTTCATTAAATAAACGACAGATAAATTTAAGAGACTGTGTAATGGAATTAAGATAAACAGAAGCCAAGTTGAATGAGCGATAAGTAGTGTAGCTCCAATATGAAAGCCACTCGCAAAGATTCTCTCCCAAACTCCTAATAGTGGGTTTATGTTCATATTCATTCCTTGTTTTTCTAAGATTTCTTTTGCCTGCTGAGCTTTTTCATCTGTTCCTCTAAGCACTTGGAGGGTCATGAAGCCACTAACAATGGCATATAGAACTTCGATAGCAGCCCAGCCTTGGCCAATTGATAGCGAGTACGAAAAGGTACTTACCGTTATTGCCAGCACAATAAATCGAACAATTTCTTCTAGTGGACCAGAAGAAAGGACAACTAATGTTGAAGCTTTTTTCTCTGATAAGAAATGATGGGCTACAAGAGCTATTGGCCCTCGAAGAAATAAAGCTATCACCCATCCAAGGATCCCGATTGCAAAAGCACCGAGATGAAATGGTTGGCCAAATCTATAAAAAACAAAAACAAAAAGAATGGGTACAAGAATATAGAGCGGAATACAAAGATAAAAAAGGTTTGTTTGTTTTTTTAATTGTTCTCCAGCAGGAATATTCGTTAATTGTGACATTCTAAAACCCCCTATAAGGCTTTTCTATTTTATTATTATCATTATCAATATTGATAATAAATGATAAGAAAATAACTGTCAATCTTTATTTAGAAAAAAGCACCATCATTTAAAGGTGCTTTCAAACTTACTGGGCTGTATAGCCACCATCAATAATAACGGCTTGACCTGTAACGCCTTTCACTCGATCACTTGCTAGAAACAATACGTAATCTGCAATTTCCTTTGTCTCCAAAAGTCTTTTTTGTGGGACAAGCGGGTAGATGACTTCCTCTAACACTTTTTCTAATGGAACACCCTTTGTGTTAGCTAAGTCTCTAAGCTGATTTTGAACGAGTGAAGTATTTACATAGCCAGGACAAACAGCGTTTACGGTTATACCATATTCAGCCCCTTCGATAGCAGAGACCTTCGTTAAGCCAATCACACCATGTTTTGCACTGTTGTAGGCAGCTTTACCAGGAAAGCCGATAACACCGTTTATAGAGGCCATATTTATAATCCGACCGAACTTTTGCTTTTTCATAATAGGGAATGCGTGTTTCGTTGCAACAAACGGGGCGACAAGCATAAGTTTAATCATCCGCTCAAAGGTGTCAGTAGGAAACTCCTCTAAAGAATAGATTCTTTGCATACCTGCATTATTTATAAGTACATCTACAGAGCCAAAATTTTCAACTGCGGTAGAAAACATTTTTGCCACCTGTTCTTCATCTGTCACATCGCAAGTAAGGGTGTGAACGTGCAAACCTTCACTACTAAGCTTATTTTTTGCTTCCTCTAAACCTTTGGCATTTATATCTGTAAGTAAAACCTGATCATTATTCTTTAAAAACTCTTTACCAATTTCATAGCCAATACCTTGTGCTCCTCCCGTAATAATGACACTTCTACTCATTATATCCCTCCTCATCTTCTATTAAGGATTCAGCATCCAGAGTGAAAATCCTTTTTATACGAAAACTTTCATAGATTTATCAAATAAATCATAGAGTTACTATAAAGAGATTTGTATAGGAGTCGAATGTAATGATGAAGGACATTTATATAGATTTTTCAAACCAATATATAAAACAAAGCTTGTGGGCAGCTCATATTGCAGTGTTTCTACTTATCGCAAGCATTCTTCTAAAGGTTCCTCACACCCACTGGATTTCTACTCCTTTTTTTGTCATTAGTCTACTTAGTACATTGAAATATTTTGGTTATATGAAAAAAACTTTATTAGTAGAAGATTCTTCGATTGGAGCGAAGAAAAGTAGTGAGGGGAAGGGTATTCAAGAAGATGATTTTGTTGCATTGCAAGAGGGTCAAGAAGTGTTTTTTGTGAACCCCAACGGTATTAAAAGCTATGTAGTTCGCAATCGCGGGAAATCTATTTTTACGCTATATGATGAAAAGAATTTTCCTATCTACACCATTACTGCAAGCTCAGCGTCAAAATCTATCCTTTCCATTCGAAATCAGAATCAAGCCTTAAAAGCTGCCTTTTATGAGACTGAACAGAAAACTTGGTCGATTTCAAATGGAAAGCTCGTAACAAAGGGAGAAACGTTTAAATTGTCCAAGAGACACCATGAAAGTTTTGTTTTTTTATCCGAAAATGACTCGGAGATAGTTGGTGCTCAGAGGGGATGGATGCCAACTCAATGGCAAAAAAGCTTTCCTTCTAATGCTCCAATCATCACATTTTCTGGAGACGCCAAAACGGACAGTAGGGAGCTACTGTTAATTACAATTGGTTATTTATTACTTCAATAATAGAGCTTTTTATCATATAAAACCGCCGTATTTATCTCTGCTAATTGAGAAATATTGAAAAGATAAGTAAAAATTTTGGATGTTTTTGAAGATTTTTGGTATGATAGGCATAATTCGATATGGTTTCCTTCGGGGCAGGGTGAAAATCCCGACCGGCGGTGATGAGCTAACATGCTCTCAGTCCGTGAGCTGATTGATTTTTTCATTTGGCTGATTCGGTGTAATTCCGAAACCGACAGTATAGTCTGGATGGGAGAAGGAAAAAAAGCGTTTGTTACAACGCTTATTTAGCTATGTGAAAAACAGGCCCCGTTTTGAAAACGGGGTCTTTTTGTTGGTTTGCATTGTTTGTTATTAAATGGAAAAAACTAAAGTTAACAGTTTTCCTCTTGAAAAAAAGGAGGGTGTTGTATGTTTACGGGGTTAGTTGAAGAGATAGGGACCATCCGAGGTATAAAGCAAAGTCGTGATGCAATGACTTTAACCATACAAGCCTCCAAGACAATGGATGATATCAAACTGGGGGACAGTTATGCAATCAATGGTGTTTGCTTAACCGTTACTACTTTTACACATGATCATTTTATGGTTGATGTGATGCCAGAAACCTTTCATCATACAGGTCTTGCTCGGTTAAAGGTAGGTTCACCCGTCAATATTGAAAGGGCAATGGCAGCCAATGGAAGATTTGGTGGTCACTTTGTTTCTGGTCATGTTGATGGCGTTGGAACCATTGTAGGCCGAGGGGAAAAAAGTAATGCGATTTATGTAAGAATTCAAGTTCCTGAAGATATCGAATTATACCTAGTTCAACGCGGATCCATTACAATTGATGGAACTTCCTTAACGATTTTTTCTATTGAAGGAAACATCGTAACGGTATCCCTTATACCGCATACTGCTCATGAAACTATTCTGGGGAGTAAGAAAGTAGGAGACCATGTTAATGTCGAGGCAGATATGCTGGCAAAATACATGGCAAGCCTTTTGAAAAATGAAAGAGAGGCTCAAAAGAAACAAGGACTATCTCTATCATTTTTAGAGCAACATGGGTTTTTGTCATAGAGAGGTGTGATATCAAATGTTCGATTCAATAGAATCAGCAATAGAGGATTTAAGAAATGGAAAGATGGTCATTGTTTGTGATGATGAGGACCGTGAAAATGAAGGGGATTTTGTTGCTATTGCAGAATTTGCGACGCCAGAAGTGATTAACTTTATGGCAACGGAAGGACGCGGGTTAATTTGTGCTCCCATTACGGAGGAAATAGCTAATCGTCTTCAGTTGAAGCCCATGACAGATGTAAATACAGACCAACATGGAACAGCCTTCACTATTAGTGTAGACCATGTAGAAACGACTACGGGAATTAGTGCATATGAACGAAGCCTAACCGTTCAAAAATTGTTAGATGATCATGCGCAACCTCATGATTTTAAAAGACCAGGCCACATTTTTCCGTTAATCGCCAAAAACGGTGGGGTTCTGAGAAGAACTGGCCATACAGAGGCTGCGGTTGACCTCGCTAGGCTAGCTGGACGTAAACCAGCAGGTGTCATTTGTGAAATTATGAATGAAGATGGAACGATGGCAAGAGTTCCTGAATTAAGAAAAATTGCTGAAAAGCATAACCTAAAGATGATCACCATTCAAGATTTAATTAGCTACCGATTACAACACGATAGCCTTATAAATAGAGAAGTAGAAATCAAACTACCAACTGTTTACGGTGACTTTCATGCTGTAGGGTACACAAATGTATTAGACGGTAAGGAGCATGTAGCACTAGTCAAAGGAGAAATTAAAAATGATGAACCTGTTCTTGTTCGTGTACATTCCGAATGTTTGACAGGAGACGTGTTCGGTTCTAATCGCTGTGACTGTGGTCCACAGTTACATGCTGCATTGCAACAAATAGAGCGTGAAGGAAAAGGCGTTCTCCTTTACATGAGACAAGAGGGACGCGGAATTGGACTAATTAACAAATTAAAAGCTTATAAACTCCAGGAAGAAGGCTATGATACAGTCGAAGCGAATCAGAAGCTTGGTTTTAAACCCGATTTAAGGGATTATGGAATTGGAGCTCAAATTCTCCGCGATCTTGGCATACAGAAACTGAAAATATTAACGAACAACCCTAGAAAAATTGCTGGCTTAAATGGTTATGGACTTGAGGTTACAGAACGAGTTTCCATTCAAATGCCGTCTAAAAAAGAAAACGAAAAATACTTACAAACGAAATATGAGAAATTAGGACATCTATTTGAATTTCATCAAACAGAACGGAGTGAAATATAATGCATTCATTTGAAGGACATTTAGTAGGTACCGGTTTAAAAGTAGGAATTGTAGTAGGAAGGTTTAACGATTTTATAACAGGTCGTTTATTAGATGGAGCACTAGATGGGTTAAAAAGACATGGGGTAGATGAAAATGATATTTCTGTGTCATGGGTACCTGGTGCATTTGAGATTCCTCTTGTTGCGAAAAAAATGGCTGAATCTAAAAAATATGATGCTGTAATCACACTTGGAACAGTGATCCGTGGAGCAACTCCTCACTTTGACTATGTAAGTAGTGAAGTGACAAAGGGAGTAGCTAAAACTAGTCTAGATACAGGGGTTCCAGTCGTATTTGGTGTACTTACTACGGATACGATTGAACAAGCAGTGGAAAGGGCTGGAACAAAAGCTGGGAACAAAGGCTTTGAAGCAGCTGCTACTGCGATTGAAATGGCGAATTTAATTAAAGATTTGTAAGTTAGTAGTGTGAAGCTCGAGGTGAAGCTCGGGCTTTTTTTTGTGTTTTCAAAACTCTCAAAAAAAAGATTTCTACAAGTTATTTAGAAATATTTACTAAGTAACTTATCCCAAAATCCATCCTATAGAAAGCGAAGGAAAACATGAACATTACGATTAGAAAATTCACTGACAACGATGTCAACTTCCTAGTTTACTTACATAATCAATCTACTCGGTTAGAAAAAAGAAACAACTATAAAACTCTTATGCAATTTAACGAATTTCTAGATGAGCCAGGAGAGGAAATACGTGCTAACACATTTGTTGCTGAAGTAAACAGCCAAATTGTTGGATACAATGCACTCTGTTTAGTAAAAGGGGAAGAACACATCAATGTGTATAGCTACGGAACGGTTGAACCAGGACACAGAAGAATAGGTGTTGGAACAGAACTGCTAAAGCATTCTCTAAAGCATCTAGAACAAATGGCAAACTACCTAAACAAACGAATCATTTTTAACCTAATGGTGCGATTAGAATCTCCTGGCCAGAATGAGCTAGCACAAAAATTGATGCTTAACAAACATACGGACCTGCTCTCCATGAAGCTTGAACTGAATCAGTATCAAGTTCAAGATCCTCCTGATATGGAGTATAGGTTTTCATTACCAAGCAAAGTGGATGCAAATACATGGGCACATATATATAATGATGCTTTTTCATGGTCAAAGAATATCAACCAGCTTACAAAAGAAAGTGTACTGTACGAGTTTAATAGCTCTGAATTTTCACCTGATCTATATATACTTGTTCGTGATGAACACAACACACCAGTTGGGTTTGTCGCTGCCCATGAGGAAGATGAGGCTAAATGTGTCATATCGACGTTAGCTCTTTTATCCGAACATCAAGGAAAAGGGGTAGGGAAATCGCTTCTGATAGAAGTATTAAATAGAATGAAATTAAAAGACTTTAAAGAAGTTAGATTAACCGTGGATTATCAGAATCCGACAGCAGCCATCCCTCTATATAAAAGGATAGGGTTTATGGAGAAAACCAGAATTATACATTTTACATATGATATGTATCCAAAAAAGTAGCCTGAGGACTAGATACTCAGGCTACTTCATGGAAGTGAATACTACCGATTGAATAAGGCCATAAAAGCTTTAAATATGATGACAAGAGAAAAGACCAAAACGCTTATAACTCCAATAAGAGTGAAAATTGATTCAAGACTCTCAAGTGGAGTATTGAGTAAATTGACTTTAACCAACGCAAATCCAGCCAATATTGCTGATAAAAATAAAAAGATGACTTTGTCCATCTTAATACCTCCTCTCTCTATCAATATATGAAAGGGAAAAGATGAGGTTCATTCCATTTTCTGGTGTATGATCATTTGTAGAAGCAAAAGGAGAGTATTTACGCAACAAGTTTGCGATAACAGGGTTCTTATATGATAAAATGGGAAGAAGATTTTTGAAAGAAGGGAAACAGCACATGAAAATTCCTTATACAAAAGCACATGGCTCTCGAAATGATTTTATTATGATAGATGAAACTAAATTAAAGCATGATTGGACAGACCAAAATCGAGTTCAATTAACAACAGTCCTTTGTGATCGAAAAAATGGAATAGGAGCCGATGGGATCCTGTTTATTTCCCATAGTGATCAAGCCGATGGAAAAATGAGAGTTTTTAATTCAGATGGCTCTGAAGCCTCTATGTGTGGAAATGGACTTCGTTGTGTTGCTCGCTATATGGTCGAGAAAACAAGTAAGGAACAGCTAAATATTGAAACAATGAAAGCAACGCTTCGTGTAAAAAGAGAAGAAGATATATTTGAAGGGATTCCAACCTTCGGAGTTGAAATATCTCCTGTCCTCTACAATCCTAACGACCTACCTATTAACGTCAACCAGGATGTAGTAATTAACGAGGTTATTAAGGAATTGCATCCTGAAAGAAAGTGGTCCGCAATCGCAGTTCCAAATCCTCATTTAATAACAGTTGTAGACAAAGAGGTCCTAGAATCACCAGAGCAAAAGGAAATTGCTCAATACTTAAATAGCGATAATTCAATTTGCCCAGATGGAGTAAACGTAAGTTATGTTGTGTCCCTATCTAAGGGAAACATTTTTGTAAGAACGTACGAAAGAGGAGTTGGCTTTACAAATGCGTGTGGAACCGCAATGTCAGCATCAACTCTTATTACCTGTAAATTAGGCTTTAATACTTTGAGAGAAAAAGTGAACGTATTCAACCCGGGTGGTAAAGTTCAATGTGTGGCTTATGAAGACTCCATTGATTTAATTGGGAACGCCACTTATGAACATGAAGGTGTTATTGATTACTCCGATGATATTACGTGGGAAACACACAAGGAGTTTGTTGAAGAAGAAAAAGTTTATCAAGCCATGGAAAAACAGTTGCAATTTTAAGCCAAAAGAGGCTGGGACAAAACCCACTCTTTGAAATGAAAAAGCCGGTGAAATTTTACGACAAGTAAAATTTCACCGGCTTTGATTATTTATGAGATAAAAATAAGGAC
>NZ_BAAADJ010000008.1 GCF_039522365.1 Bacillus carboniphilus
GAGCCAGGATCAAACTCTCCATAAAAGAAAAGATTTGAATAGCTCATAAAATAAAAAATTGAATTAACGTTGACGTTTTTCTTTGTTCAGTTTTCAAGGAACAAGGTTACTCATTTACCTCTGCGCTGTTTTTCAGCGACCTTTATATAATAACAAGTTCGCTTTTATAAGTCAATGATTTTTTTCAAAAAGATTTTTGTGACTCAATGAATGAAAATCAATAATCTGGAACAGCAAGAAATAATATATCATGATTATATGGTAATGCGCAACAGTTAAAATAAACCAAATCATTTATAATTTGAACCAAGTCCAAAATATAAGAAAAAGGAGTTTGTCTTCAAGAAGACAACCTCCTTTGTTGAAATACTTATACGTTAACGATGACGCATTAACGGGAACAGTAAGACATCACGTATAGATGGAGAATTGGTAAGTAGCATTACTAAGCGGTCAATACCAATTCCTAAACCACCTGTTGGCGGCATACCATACTCTAACGCCTCGATGAAGTCATCATCCATCATGTGAGCTTCATCATTTCCTTGCTCGCGTTCTTTTAGTTGCGCTTCGAATCGTTCTCTTTGATCAATTGGGTCATTTAACTCTGTAAAAGCATTCGCGTGTTCACGACCTACAATAAACAACTCAAAACGATCAGTAAATCTTGGGTCTTCCTCATTCTTCTTAGCTAAAGGGGAGATTTCTACTGGGTGTCCATAGATGAATGTTGGTTGAATTAGCTTATCTTCAACTTTTTGCTCGAAGAACTCATTAACAATATGACCATATTGCATATTAGAATCTATTTCCACACCATGTTCTTTCGCAAGACTACGAGCCTCTTCTACACTTGTTTCCTTCCAGAAATCAACACCAGTGTACTCTTTTATTGCATCTACCATATGAAGCCTCTTCCACTCTGGAGTCAAATCCACCTCATACTCTCCATACTGAACGATAGTAGAACCAAGTACTTCCTTAGCAATGTGAGCAATAACATTTTCAGTTAATGCCATAATATCACGATAATCAGCATATGCCTCATAAAGTTCAATCATAGTAAACTCGGGGTTATGTCTAGTTGACACTCCCTCGTTACGGAATACACGGCCAATTTCGTATACTTTCTCCAACCCACCAACAATTAGTCTCTTAAGATGTAATTCAATTGCAATTCTCATAAAAAGAGGCATATCTAAAGCATTGTGATGCGTGATAAATGGCTTTGCAGAAGCGCCACCAGCAATTGCATGCATCATTGGCGTTTCAACCTCTAAGTATCCGTGGCTATCTAAGTATCTTCTCATCTCTTGAATGATTCGACTACGCATTATGAAAGTGTTTTTGCTTTCAGGATTCGTAATCAAGTCAAGATAACGTTGTCGATAACGTTGCTCTACGTCTTTTAAACCATGATATTTTTCTGGTAGAGGGCGTAATGCTTTAGTTAGAAATTCGAAGTTTGATGCTTTAACAGAAAGTTCCCCTACTTTTGTTTTGAACACAGTACCAGTAATTCCGATAATATCTCCTAAATCAACTGTGTTAAATACTTCATAAGCTTCATCACCGATTGCATCTTGCCTAACGTAAATTTGAATTTGCCCTGAAAGATCTTGAATATGGGCAAACCCGGCTTTCCCTTTACCTCTCTTTGTCATTACACGACCAGCAATGGTGGTTTCAATTTTTTTCTCATCTAAGTCTTCCTTCGAAAGCTCACCATATTGATTTAACAAATCTTGTGCTAAATGCGTACGATCAAAACGACTACCAAATGGGTCCTGCCCGTTTTCACGTAAGTTTTCCATCTTTTCACGACGGACTCTCAATTGGTCATTGAGTTCTTCATGACTCATCTTCATCAGCTCCATTTATAAGTATTTTCCGGATCAAGCATATAAATCTCAACAACTAACGCAATATCTATGTAGTTAACCAAGTATACGTTAATCGTAAAATAAAATTCGACATATATAGTAAAACTGCCAGTGTCAAACTGGCAGTATATACTGTACAACCTAATATTATAAAAAAGAGAGAATCATACTGTCAAATATTAAACCGCTTCTGTTTGTTCAGCCTCTTTTGCCTCAGCTTCTACAGTGAACTCATCTAAAAGAGTTACTAATTGGGCACGACTCTCACAGTTGTTAACACCACTTCTTACTTTGGCATTTCCACGAATTCCTTTTAGATACCAAGCTGCGTGTTTTCTCATTTCTCGAATAGCTATATGTTCACCCTTCAAGTCAATCAGGCGATCCAGGTGTAACTTACAAACATCCATTTTCTCACGTACAGTCGGCTCACCTAATAGCTCACCCGATTCTAAGTACTTAACTGTACGATAGATCATCCAAGGGTTCCCTAGCGCAGCACGACCAATCATAACTCCATCACAGCCTGTTTCATCTAACATGCGTTTTGCATCTTCCGGAGTATTTACATCTCCATTTCCGATTACCGGGATATTAACAGATTGCTTTACTTCTTTAATGATATCCCAATTTGCCGTGCCTTCATACATTTGGACTCTAGTTCTTCCGTGTAGAGAAACAGCTTGGCCACCCGCTCTTTCGATGGCTCTTGCGTTTTCAACCGCATAGATATGGTCTTCATCCCAGCCCATTCTCATTTTAACAGTTACCGGTTTATCAACAGCATCTACTACAGCTGAAACCATTTCATAAATTTTATTAGGGTCAAGCAGCCATTTTGCTCCAGCATCACATTTTGTGATTTTGGGTACTGGGCAACCCATGTTGATGTCGATAATATCAGCAGTTGAATTTTTATCAACAAATTTTGCTGCTTCTACTAATGTTTCTTTTTCTCCACCGAAGATTTGAAGACTCATTGGTTTTTCCCGCTCGTCGATGTAAAGCATATTCAATGTTTTCTCGTTTTTTAACACAATTCCTTTATCGCTGACCATTTCAGCACATACAAGTCCTGCACCAAATTCCTTAACAGTTAGACGGAATGGTGAATTACACACACCAGCCATTGGTGCTAAAACAACTCTATTTTTCAATTGGATATCACCAATCTTAAACATGTCTAAAGACCTCCTAATCGTTACTGTTAGGGTTCAATTCCTCTACCGAAACTTTAAGTGCTGAAGAAATTTGTTCAATTAACTGAGGAGACGGCTCACGACTGCCCCGCTCAACTTCCCCCAATAAGGAGATCGATATCCCAATTTCCTTAGCTAAACCTTCTTGCGTAAAGCCCTTTAGCTTTCTATATGCACGAATTCGTCTTCCCCATTTATCTGCTTCCATCGTCGAACTCCTTTATCTTCCGGAATTTCGCCTAGGATTTGTTTGAATCCTTTTCCTATAGCTGGATGTACTAACATTTCATCTATTTCTAAAAGCGGTATTAACACAAATAGCCGCTCATGCATACGAGGATGCGGAACAATTAACTGTTCTGTTTCAATATTCTCGTGATTATAGAGCAAAATGTCAAGGTCTATTATTCTTGGCCCCCACCTAAATACCCTGATCCTACCAAGTGTCTGCTCGGTTTGTAAAATTACTTCCAGCAACTGTTGAGGCGATAAGCTTGTCTCTATTTGGACAACCATATTCAAAAATGCTGCCTGATCTTCAAAGCCAACTGGGTCTGTTTCGTAAATGGATGATAATCTTTTAACCTCTATTTCATCTTGGCCTTTAAGAAGGTGTATCGCCTTTTGTAAATTTTCAGAACGATTTCCCATATTTGAACCAAGCGAAATATATGCCGTGTTGGTCATTATCGTTCCCTCGTAATTTCAACTGCTACATGGTCATAGTGACCGGGTATTGGAGGGTCTGGCTTAATTACCTTTACCTTACAAGCATTCACCTTCTGGAACTTCTTTAATAGTCCTTGAGCAATATTTTCCGCAACTGCTTCAACTAATTTATAGGGTGTGCCTTCAACGATTTCCTGACATAGTTTGTAGGCTTCAGCATAATTAACCGTTTCATTTAAATCATCGGTCACTCCTGCTTTTTTCAAGTCTACCTCTAATACCAAATCAACATAGAACCTTTGTCCAAGCTTAGTTTCTTCAGAAAAGACGCCGTGATATCCGTAAAATGCCATTCGGTTTAGGTATATCTTATCCATCCATCTTCCTCTTTCCGCAAAGAACGTCCATAACATCTACCATTCTTTTTATTTCTTTTACATCATGTACACGAACAAGCTGACAACCTTTTTGAATCCCATAACACACACTCGCTCCTGTCCCTTCCATTCTCTCATCAACAGGAAGATCAAGTATGTGTCCAATCATTCTTTTTCTCGAAGTCGCTAGGAGAACAGGAAACCCAAGTTCGACTAGACGATCGAGATTTTGCATCATCTCTATATTTTCAGCAAAGTCCTTCGCAAATCCAATACCTGGATCCAATATAATTTGCCCCTTAGGAACCCCAGCACTTAATGCCATTTCAATACTATCTTGCAAATCCTTTATTGCATCTTCCATAAAATTTAGATAGTCCCGATTAGGTCGATTATGCATCAGGATTATAGGCACTTGAAATTCCTTCGCTACCTTGGCGATTTCTGGTTCAGCCTTTGCACCCCATATATCATTTATGATAGTAGCACCCGCTTCAATTGCTCGTTTCGCAACTTCCGCTTTATAGGTATCAATTGAAATGGGTACGGAAACTCGTTTCGACAAGGCCTTTATTACCGGAATAACCCGGTCAAGTTCCTCCTGTACGGAGACTGGTTCGTGTCCAGGGCGAGTAGACTCTCCGCCAATATCTAAAATATCAGCACCTTCAGCTACCAACCTTTCTGCATGTTCAACTGCCCCTGAAATTGAATTATATTGACCCCCATCTGAAAATGAGTCGGGCGTTACATTAACAATCCCCATAATCAATGTTTTATTTGTAAAATCTAATTTGTATTTTCCACATTGTATGACTGAATTCATTTTGTCACCTTCCAGTTGTCCGATTATCTGTAATAATCATAACGAACCAAACTCATATTCGCTACTTTTGAGGAAATATTTTACCTAATTGTTATACATCTTAATTACCTTCTAATAAGTAAAAAAACCCGCACACATTGTGTACAGGCCTCATTCTTATTCTTCTTCAAATTGATAAAGCGGTGTACTAAGGTATCTTTCTCCATTACTTGGTAGAATAGCCAATACCTTTTTACCTTTACCTAGTTCTTTAGCTACTTTTAGAGCCGCGTATATAGCGCCTCCGGAAGAAATCCCACCTAGAATCCCTTCTTCTTTTGCTGCTTTTCTCGCGTATTCAAAAGCATCCTCTGTACCCACATGAATGATCTCATCATAGATCTTTGTATTTAAAATCCCAGGTACAAAGTTTGCTCCAATTCCTTGGATTTTGTGCGGACCTGGCTTACCACCAGCTAAAATTGGTGAATCTTTGGGTTCTACTGCATAGACCTTTATAGAAGGATAAGCTTCTTTTAAAACTTCCCCTGCACCTGTAATCGTTCCACCAGTTCCAATACCAGCAATAAATGCATCCAGTTGGTCTCCCATTTGCTCAACAATTTCTTTTCC
The DNA here is from genome assembly GCF_039522365.1 of Bacillus carboniphilus. Lineage (GTDB taxonomy): Bacteria > Bacillota > Bacilli > Bacillales > JC228 > Bacillus_BF > Bacillus_BF carboniphilus. The sequence goes on from NZ_BAAADJ010000008.1 coordinate 5,567, forward strand.
TGTAGTGCGTCGATGCACTTCCGGATTTGCAAAGTTCTCGAATTGTTGTGGCATGAAATATCCTTTTTCATTTGCCAACTCTTCTGCCTTCTGAACAGCACCCTTCATTCCTTCTGGTCCAGGTGTCAGTACTAGTTCGGCTCCAAATGCTCTTAAAAGATTTCTGCGCTCCATACTCATTGTTTCAGGCATTACTAAAACCGTTTTATATCCTTTTGCAGCTGCGACCATAGCAAGACCAATCCCTGTATTTCCACTTGTTGGCTCAATAATGGTGTCGCCTGTCTTTAGGGCACCCTCTTCTTCTGCCGCCTCAATCATAGCTAATGCAATACGGTCTTTCACACTACTACCAGGGTTCATATATTCTAATTTCACATAAACATCTGCACTGTTGTCATCTACAAGTCTGTTTAGCTTAACAACCGGTGTTTCACCTATTAAATCAGTAATTGAATTTACAATCTTCGCCATACCTTGCACCTCCGGTTTATTTCCGACTATTTTTATTGGTTTAAATTGAATTTAACAAGACTACAAAAAATTGTCAATGAAAATGCATTCTGTTACGCGGCTATTTTTTCCACAATATATGACATTATTCAATCCTTCATTCCATCTCAGATACAAAAAACCACCCGCTAGATAATGGGGTGGCCTAATCTACAAACATTTACATATTAACTCTCACTTTGTTCGCCGTAGAACCATTCAACATGTAACTCGTCCCAAAACTCAGAGGCAGAAATAGGAGTTTGCATTTGGTCTAAGGCAATTTTTCTACGTATTTGTTCTTTTACCTCTTCATAACTCCAGCTTTTACCTTCAATTTTTTCATGAAGATATACGATTGCATACTCATTATCCATTTGGATAGGTTCTGACCATGTTTCTGTCTCCATATTGGCTACGATTTCTTCATAAACGCTAGGAATCATGTGATCTTCCAAGGAAACGAACCCTAAATTGCCACCTTGCACCGCCGTAAATTCATCAATTGATTTTTCCATTGCTAAAACAGAAAAGCTGGAACCATCCTCTAGTTCTTGGATCGTTTGTTCTGCATCCTCTTTTGTATTTACAATGATGTGAGAAAGATGATAAGTGTCAGGAACAGTAAAAAGGTGTTGGTTATCGCTATAATAACGCTCCATTTCCTCTTCCGGGATTGTAACATCTTTGGTTAATAGCTCTTCTAACACAATAATTCTTTTCATTTCCTCTTTCCACTCTTCTTCTTGAAATTGATCCGAATGAGACATCCCGTACATGGAAAGAAAGTAAGAAACTTCTCTCGCTACTTCGTCTTCATTTACTTCAATTCCATACTGGACAGCCAGTTGTTCAACGACTCTATCGTTAACCATCTCACGTAAAGTATCTTTTCCATAACGCTCTTCCAGTTGAACCATCCAATCTTCTCGAGAAATGGAAACATCCCCAATTTTAGCTACTGTTTCTTCTTGTTGAAGCGTGGAGCCGGTAGTTGATGTGGATTTATTAGAAAAATAAGCTATTGTTAAGCAATTTGTAATAACTAGAGCAATGATAATAAAAGTGTGTAATGATTTACTCAAATTCCCTCTCCCCTAAATAGAAATACTTTTCACCCCAGTGGTGATCTATTTCTAGTTCGCTTCTTTTTCAAGTTCTACTAATTCTTCTTTTGTATAATGGTAAGAAGCATTACAAAAGTGACAAGATGCTTCAGCTTCACCATCTTCTTCAATCATATCTCGTATTTCTTCTTTACCTAAACTTATGATTGCATTTGCAAATCGTTCTTTTGAGCAAGTACACGTAAATTGGATGGGCATGCTTTCGAGTATTTTTACATTTTCCTTTCCTAATAACTCAAATAGCATTTCCTCAGGAGACAACCCATTGTCAATCATAGTTGAAACTGGTGGAATTTTACTCAATCTATCTTCAATAAGTGAAATGGTTTGTTCTTCACAGTTTGGTAATAGTTGAATGATAAAACCTCCACTAGCTTTAATGCTATTATCTGGATTGACTAGTACACCAACCCCGACGGATGATGGAGTCTGTTCAGATGTAACAAAATAGTAAGTGAAGTCATCTCCAAGTTCACCAGAAACCAGTGGTACTTGACCAGAGAAGTTGTCCTTCAATCCTAAATCTTTTACAACCGTAAGAGTTCCCTCTGTACCTACTGCAGCACCTACGTTCAATTTACCTTGTTCATTTCTTTCTTCAATATGGGTTTGTGGGTTCGTAACGTAACCTCTAACATCCCCCTTGGTGTTACTATCTGCGATAATAATACCAATTGGGCCTTTACCCTCAATTTTTACAGTTAACTTAGCTCCACCTTTTAACATAGCCCCCATCATTACAGTAGCTGTCATCGTACGGCCCAGCGCAGCAGATGCAGTCGGCCATGTGTTATGTCGTTTTTGCGCCTCAGAAATTGTTTCTGTAGAAGTTACTGCATATGCACGAACTTGTCCATCAAATGCTAGAGCTTTTATTAAATAATCACTCATATTATTTCACCTCTGTCTTCCTTCAAGCTGTCAATTTCATTTTAAAACGGTTACTTATGATTTATACTTTCCTTATTTCTCTCATAAATGAGACGTAATCCTTTTAAAGTTAAGAAAGGTTCTACAACATCTATAACATCACATTCTTTAGATATTAGCTCCGCTAAACCACCTGTTGCGATCACAGTTGGTTTTACATTACTTTGGTTTTTCATTCGAGTTACAATTCCCTCAACTTGTCCTACGTAACCGAACAATATACCAGACTGCATTGCTGACACCGTATTCTTCCCAATTATTTGGTCTGGTCGAGCAATTTCTATCCTAGGAAGTTTTGCCGCTTTTGAATAAAGTGCTTCCGTAGAAATACCGATTCCTGGGGCAATGGCTCCTCCAATATATTGTTTGTGTTCATCAATATAACAATATGTAGTAGCCGTTCCAAAGTCGACAATAATTAATGGACTTCCATAATCATAAATTCCCGCGACAGCATTTACAATTCGGTCAGCTCCAACCTCTTTCGGGTTATCGTACTTTATATTAAGACCTGTTTTCACACCAGGACCCACTACTAATGGTTGAATATCAAAATACTTGATACACATTCTTTCTAGCGAAAACATGATAGGTGGTACAACGGAAGAGATAATAATTCCATCAATATCGGAAAAAGAAAGTCCTGCGTGCTCAAAAAGACCTTTCACCAGCATTGCGTATTCGTCCTCTGTTTTGTGACGATTCGTTTCCGCTCTCCAATGATATTTTAATTCTTCCTTTTCATATACACCTAAAACGATATTTGTATTTCCAACATCCAAGACAAAGATCATCTAAAAATCCTCACTTTACCCTAATCTAACATACTGCCAACATCATACCATATTTGCTTTTCAATAACAGTAGACACTGCTCCTAACTACATATTTTGTTATTAACAAAGAAAAAACCCACCATAAAGGCAGGTTTTTTACGTTTTCTTATTTATTTTCTTCATCTTCAGAAGTTTTTTCTTCTTCTGTAGAATCATCTTTCTTGTTGATGTTAACGACCACATCATCTTGTGGCTTCGAACGATCTGGAAGTGAACCATGATCTACTAAATGCTTAATTTGTTCAGCATCTAATGTCTCAACCTCTAACAAAGTGTTAGCAACTAAGTCTAATTTATCACGGTTTTCCGTTAGAATCTTCCTAGCTCTTTCATAACATTCTTTAATGATACGTTGAATTTCTAAGTCGATTTCATACGCAATCGCGTCAGAATAGTTTTGATCATTGTTGAAATCTCTTCCTAAGAAGACATTTCCACCTTGTCCTTGACCGAATTGAAGTGGTCCTAATTTATCACTCATACCAAACTCAGTAACCATTCTTCTAGCAATACCAGTCGCACGTTGGAAGTCGTTATGAGCACCTGTACTTACTTCACCAAATACAATCTCCTCGGCAACTCGACCACCAAGTAGTCCTGTAATTTTATCAAGAAGTTCTGGTTTGGTCATAAAGTATCGATCTTCTTTTGGAAGCATAACAGCATATCCACCAGCTTGGCCACGAGGAACAATTGTAACTTTATGGACTACATCAGCTTCATCTAATACAATACCGATAATGGTATGCCCACCTTCATGGAATGCAACAATTTTTCTTTCTTTTTCAGAAATAACTCTGCTTTTCTTAGCAGGTCCCGCAATAACACGGTCTGTTGCTTCATCAATATCAGACATATCGATTTTCTTTTTATCACGGCGAGCTGCAACTAAAGCGGCTTCGTTAAGTAAGTTTTCTAAGTCAGCACCTGAGAACCCTGGTGTACGGGTTGCAATTGATTTTAAATCAATCGAATCGTCAAGCGGCTTGTTTCTAGCATGAACTTTTAAGACCTCTTCACGACCTTTTAAGTCAGGTCTATCTACTGTAATTTGACGGTCAAAACGACCTGGTCTAAGTAGGGCTGGATCTAAGATATCCGGTCTATTTGTAGCAGCAATGATGATAATTCCTTCATTGGCACCAAAGCCATCCATTTCAACAAGCAATTGGTTTAGCGTTTGTTCACGTTCATCGTGACCGCCACCCAAACCAGCACCACGCTGACGACCTACCGCATCAATTTCATCTATGAAAATGATACAAGGCGCATTTTTCTTAGCATTTTCAAATAAGTCACGAACACGGGATGCACCGACCCCGACAAACATTTCAACAAAGTCTGAACCACTGATAGAGAAGAATGGAACTCCAGCTTCTCCTGCAGCTGCTCTTGCTAATAATGTTTTACCTGTACCTGGAGGTCCAACAAGCAAAATCCCTTTAGGAATTCTTGCTCCCACTTCAGCAAATTTTCGAGGGTCTTTTAGGAAGTCAACAACCTCTACTAGTTCTGCCTTTTCCTCATCGGCACCTGCCACATCTTTAAAACGAACTTTTTTCTTTTCTTCGTTATAGAGCTTAGCCTTACTCTTTCCAAAGTTCATGACACGGCTTCCACCGCCTTGAGCTTGGTTAAGTAAGAAGAAGAATAAAATGAAGATAATGATAAATGGAATCATTGTAGTAAAAAATGATACCCATCCACTTTGCTCTTCTGCTCTCATTACCTCTACGTCAGTCTTTTCTGCATGTCGGTTAACGATATCAAGAGCGGTACTGTCATTTGGGATATATGTAACAAAATGTTGCTCTTCAGTATATCCTTCAAGCTGACCAACTACCTCGAAAACTCCGCGCTCAGGCTGAATAGAGAAATTAGTAACTTCACCGTTTTCTAAGTAAGCAATAAATTCATTGTATTTAATATCTTTGGTTGGCTCATTGTTATTATTAAAAAAGCTTACAACGCCAATAATGACCAAAAATATTAGTAAATAAAAGATGGTGTTACGGAAGATCCGGTTCATCTCTTACCTCCTCCCACAGGAAACAAACTATATTCAATAGTATCATAGAGATTATTTACAGTACAATAATTTGCCATTTATGTACTTTTATCACATGTGTTAAAAAAGCATATGACTAGTATTTCTTAATCATTATTTTGATATACTTCTGGTTTTAAAACACCGATATATGGCAGGTTACGGTATCTTTCTGCAAAGTCCAGGCCATATCCGACTACAAACTCATCTGGAACAATAAAACCTACATAATCTGCCGTAATATCAGCTTTTCTTCCTGATGGTTTATCAAGCAATGTGACAATTTTGATGGATTTGGCTTTTCTGTAACGGAATAACTCCACTAAGTAACTAAGTGTTAACCCGCTATCGATGATGTCTTCAATAATTAAAACATCTCTTCCTTCTACAGAGGTATCTAAATCCTTCAATATTTTGACTTCACCTGATGAAACCGTTGAATTACCATAGCTAGAAACATCCATAAAGTCCATTTCTAGGTGGGTGTCAATGCGCTTTACTAAATCACCCATAAAGAGCATTGCCCCTTTGAGGACACCAATTGCTAATGGAAAGCGATCGTTATAGTCTTCAGTAAGTTGAGTAGCTAACTCTTGAATCTTTTTTTGCAATTCCTCTTCTGAAATTAACACTTTTTCAATATCTTGTCTCATGATAATGCCTCCTAGATGTTCCCTATACTATATCGGAGTATGTACGTTGCATCTTTAGAATTTTTTGCTTCAAAACCAGACTTCTTTAATCCTGGTACCCATAATATTTCCCCATTCTGATTTGTTACAATTGGCCATGTATCCCTTTTCATCAAAGGTATCTTTTCATCAATAAAAAGATCCTTCAACTTTTTATGACCAATTAAACCTGGTAACATAATGCGGTCCCCGTTTTTTCTTGAACGGACGATTAATGGAAAGGGCGTATCCTTACTGACATAATATTCATATAAGGTATTTGACACTTCCTCATCCATCGTTTCTACTTCCTGAAATATAAGTAGGCTACCATTGGGTAAGGAAATGGTTTCTCCCGGGGTGATTGTAGTTTCTATGTGTCCTGTTTCTTCGACTCCAAACCTAAAAATTCCTTCATCATAGGAGCGAATTACATTTAAATCTTTAGGGAGATGTAATATTCCAGAGGGATGAGAACCTTTGAACAAATTTAAAATTTGTTCTATATGTACTGCAGATAAAGTAGAGGGTATATCCTTGTAAAGATATTTTAATATTAGATGAATCCCCCTCCTTTGTAAAGGATGAGGCAATCCTAAATAATTATTAATTGATATCATGAACAAGCCATCATTTTTCCTTTTCACTACTTTATTCATATATTGTTCTGTTAATTCCTCTAGAAATGCTTCATCTTCTAATAATTCCTCGCTAAATCGTTGAAACTGCTTAACTAACTCTTTATTTTCTTCTTTTAAAAAGGGTAGCACTTGGTGTCTAAATCTATTTCTCGTATAGTCAAGCTTCTCATTCGTTGGGTCTCTTCTTGGATTTAGATTATGCTCAGTACAATAATCTTCAATGTCACTCTTTTCCAAAGACAGAAACGGACGGACAATCCTACCCTTTGAAAAAGTTCTACTGAAGGGAATCCCACTTCTCCCTTTCATTGTGCTTCCTCGTGTCAATCTCATCAGAATTGTCTCTACTTGATCATCGCCATGATGGCCAAGTGCTAATTTCGTTGCATGGTGCTTTTCCATCACTTCTTTAAAAAAGGTATACCTGCAATTCCTCGCCGCTACCTGCGAGCTTAATTTCTCATTTTTCTGGTAGCTCGACACTTGAATTTGCTTTCCTTCAAAAGGAATTCCCCATTTTTCACAAATAGACTGGACAAAAAGATAATCCTCATAGGATTGTTGGCCCCTAAACATATGGTCTACATGTGCAGCTACTATGTTAAGCTGGTAAAAGTGTTTATGGTTATTAAGGAAATGCAGCAACGCAAGAGAATCTGGACCTCCTGAAACTCCTATAACAACAATATCCCCTTTAGTAAATAACCTATGCTTTTTGATAAAAGAATGCACTTTTTGATCAAACATCATATCGTCCTCTTTATCTATTCCCAAGTATTGCCGAGGTATAACTTATTGTTTTTCATTCTAGTAAAAAGTATAAGTATCTACTCTAATAAAGATAAAGTTATCGTACCACTCCAGTTAATTGAGAGCAAAAGATAGCCCCCCTATTTCATAAAAAATTCATAACTTCACCTATTGTGATCCATTTAGTACTTCTCCCACTATATAAAGTGTGTAAAACATAGTAACAATAGCTACTAACAATATCGTCTCAATAAAAGATGCAGATTTTGATGCTTTCCTTTTTTTATACCTCGATCTTTGAGGGATTGGTCGAGCCATAGTATTTGCATTCTTTGCACTAGATGGTGATTGTTTAGGATTAGAATGAACTGGTTGGTATTTTGCCTTACAGTTCAACAAAGCAGATCTCATTTCTAATGCTGATTGAAACTCCCCCTTTATACTCTTAAGTAAAACTGTTTCATAAGGGCCTAATTCTTTTATACCCTGGATCTTTTTCTTTAAAAGGCCTATTGATTCTCCTTTTTTCGCAAATCGGTCACCATAGTACAAACTTATAATGACCATAGCGACAGCAAATAAATCATAGCTAGGTTCTGCTTTCCTTGAACCTAATCCCCAATACCCTCGGTCGTAAAACTCAGTAAATTCTTTGATAGACCTCCCTATCTGTGTTGTTCCACCAACATCGACACATCGTATTCTTGGTGGACGCGTAGATACGATTAAATTTTCAGGTTTTAAGTCTCCAAAAACCCAACCTAGTTCATGAAGCTGGTGTAGGTCATTTAAAAGTTGGATCGTTAGCACCAGAATCCATGATGTTCCTCGTTCTTGAATAAAGCCCTTTATATCTTTCCCTTCTATATATTCCATTGCATAGAAAGGGATGGTTTTCCCGTTTATAGACCAATCGTCTACATCGTACAAAGAAGGTCCGAGGGATGACCCTTGGACCTTTGATAGTGCTTTTAATACATTAACTTCAGAAGCAACCGAGGAAGTTTGAGTACTTAGTTTGACAGCTACAGAAGAACCATTACTATTAGTGGTTAAAAAGACTGTTCCATTTGCACCAAACCCCAACTCTTTTACTACCTCATATTGCTCATGATTCCATTTCCCATCAATGACAGTCCTTGGCGACAGCTTAAATGGACTCTTCATAATAGGATTCATCATCATTTCTCCCTAATAGACCTTTAATCGATCGCTTCGGCTTGAATTGATTGATAGCTTCTTTAATTGCCGGACCTGTTGGTGTAATACCACCCACAGATAATTTGGAAAACACACTTGTTAACGATTCGAGCTTTGGTGTCCAATCTAGCAATTTTTCGACATCTTTCCTTTTCCCAGGAAATACGTACACAGAGAATAAATTATTCCCCATTCGAGCGTTCAGGCTTAGAGACAAGTCAAGTAGGGCCTCTTTTACAGTCGGAAGCTTATGCTTCATACTTGCAGAAGTATCGACAAGAATCAACACTTCTAAGTCCACAGTTTCCCCTAGCTCATCTACAACTTCCATCACTTCTCCTCTTTTATCAGGAGGTAGATCTTCCAGTGTTTGCTTCCCGCCAAGTATCTGCTGTAATTCCTTGTTAACTACACCTTGTAGGGTTTGGGTCATTGCCTTTCTTGTTACCATTTGGACAGTCTGAGAAAGACTCTGGGAGTAGACTACTTGGCTAACCCCGCCACCTGACATGGCAATATCCTCAATTTCCCTCATACCGGACTCATCTATCACATCATTTTCCATAACACCAATGACATTGATCGTTATACCTTCTTCTCTAGCCAGAGCTGCCATTGCAATTGGATCTTCCCCGTGGTTTGAGCAGCCATCTGTAATCAATAAAATTTGTTTCAAAGTACCCGTTTTCATAGAGTTCTCCCCTCCATCAATTGTTGTTACCATCATCGACCGATTAGAGGGGAAATATACATAGAAAAGCGGAAGCGCCTTGATCACCTCCGACTTAGAAAGCGGTTTTTGCTTTCAAAGTTAGAGGTGAACCGTCTCGAGGGGGTAGGCGCTGGAGCTAGACAAATGAAAAGCTACAGGAGCTTACCGAAGCGGTAGTCCATGTAGCTAATCAGTTAAAACAACTTAAACCTACTGAGCCTTCTTTTTAGTCAAATTAAACGGAATAGCCGCCCATTTAGGTGTGTTATGTTGAACTTTTGCTACTACAATCGTCATGTCATCACTGATTTCACCTGTGCCTGAGCGAATAACTTCCTCCATTATTAGGTCTGCTATTTCCTGAGGATCATCTGTCCGCAACTCCGTTAACTTTCGTTTCATCCATTGTTCGTAATTCTCTACATGACGTGGTCCTTCAAATACACCATCGCTCATCATTACCAATAGGTCACCAGCCTTTAATTGCTCGGAAACCACATCTACCTCAAACTCTTGAATAATTCCAATTGGCAGGTTACTCGCTTGAATCTTTTTCACTTGAGACCCTCTTTTTATAAAGCTAGGTGTAGACCCTATTTTTAAGAAGCGAGAACTTGCATCCTGTAAATCAATAATAGCTAAGTCTAATGTGGAGAAAATTTCGTCTGTTGTTCTTAATGACAAAATAGAATTGACTGATTTAATGGCCACTTTCTCCTCAATACCAGATAATAAAATCTTTCTTAGTAACTGGAGTGTTTCATTACTTTCATGATGTGCTCTCTCACCATTCCCCATTCCATCACTAATAGCAATGGCATATTTTCCAAGCCCTAACTCTATTGTTGAATAGCTATCACCCGATACTAAGCCTCCATCTTTAGCTGCGTGGGCAACACCAGTCGTAACGGTATATCTTTTTGCTGATCGGAAGGTAACATGAATATCTCCTGTTGGAAATGCTTGGTCCTTTGAATGAACCATTATATGCTCTCCGCAAATATCCGATAACAACGGAGCAATAAGTTTTTCACATTCACCATTGGCATACATATCAGGAATTGTCATTTCAATGTCTACGTTTCCTTGTGTCAAACTAAAAATATCTACTTGTGTAATGTCTAGTCCAAATGTCTGTAACGCTTCTAGGATCTGATCTTCTTGAGCTTCATGGCTTTCTCTTTCTTTTTGAATTTCCTTTGCAAAGTTGCCCATTACTTCAGATACACCTAAAAGCTGATTAGCCACCAGTTTACGACTTTCTTTCACTTGTTTCTTTAACTTTTGATTTGCTTGGTACAAAGTTAACTCTTGACCGATTGCTTCTATTACTTTGTTTGACCTTGTACAGTGTTTATCCCAATCTCGTTTTAATTTGTGTGAAAGCTGTCCATCATTTGTATCTAATTCTTGCATAATTCTACTCATGCCCTCATAGGTTGTACTAAAGTTCTTAGCCCAACAATTATCTTTCTTAAAGCAAGTCTGACATGTCTTTTCAGTCACATTACTCAAAAAGTAGTCTAATTCTCTATATTCATCCTCATCATCTTGGTTTTCAATTTGCTGAAAGCTATTTGATAACGCCTGGAAAACCGCAGAGAATTGGTTTACCCTTTTAGCTGTAACATCCCGGACCTTCCTTAAGTAGAGTTGTTGTTCAGCTGCATATTCTGATGTCCCAGGTATATACTTTGCAATTCGACTTGTTAAAGACCTTGGCGTTATAAAGAATAGTAATATAGCTGCAAATGATTCATATAAGCTAATCACAAGGTTTTGTGAGCCTTGGTCATACATACCTATTAACAAGGTTGAGATAAAAAGACCAATCGCAACGCCTGGCTTCTTTCCTTCTTTCAAGAGTCCTCCTAACAATCCTGAAAATGCTAACAGACTCATATGAAAGAAGCTTGAAATATTCGCTAGGCTAAAAATCAACCCCGTTACTACACCTACTGTTGATCCTACTGTTGCCCCTGCAACAAAGGCAAAAATCAACACTAAATAACGAGACATTACATGTTCAATAGAAACATCATATACGGTCCATCCGATGGTTCCGGTCATAACTGATGCTAAAAGAATGATTAAGCAAACAATCTCTTCTGTTTTTAAAGCCTGTTTACGCTTTTTGGCAGCTAATAAAGGTATGCTTTGTAAAAAGATTAGTGTCAAAATATAACCAAGACATGCCTCTACAGATCCCATCATAATATCGTATAAAGAAAAGAACCCACTAGTAATAAATGAGCCTACAATTTTCCCAATTAACAGAAACGCAAAAATGGAAATTGGGAGTACCTTATAGGGATTATAATCACCTAGCTTTGTTACTTTAAAAAAGAGAAGGAATGAAAAAGATAGTAAGAATGAATGCGCAGCCACCCCTAATGAAATAGTCATGGCCCCACTGATTACTCCTAGTAAAGCTAAAGGTGCATGTTGTTTTCTCAATATGAGCACCGCTGCAAAAAAGGGTAAATAAAACGGAGATAGATGAGATAATATAAAGGCTCGTCCCAATAAGAAGCCAATTAAAAATATAAGGATACCTTTTTGGATTAACACATGTTCTATTTTTTTAAAGAGAATCTCGATCATCTTGGATAATCCAGCCTTTGTACTCTTCATGTTAATGCCCCGAACAGGTTCTACAATTTCACGTTCCACCTTTTCCATTATTCTTTCACTCTCCCCATACAGTTATCGTTCTGTTCATTATAAAAGGGACAAGTCTCAAAGTTTGTCAAAATTACAGAACACTATAGGAAAATCGTTCGACCTTTTTCATGGAAATAGCAGATAAGGGGACATATTATTTGACGGTATCGTATTTATTTAAGGGGATAAATCTCTACTTACAATGGACTATTGAGCTTTATATCCTTATTAAATCAAGGGTCCCCACTCTGTTTATTCTTTTCCTGTAATGATTGGACAATTTTCGCCTCTGCCATTCTTTTCTGACAATTTTCTATAGGGTTGACAGTTTTCGTATATCTGAGTATGATAGTTCTTGTGCTATTTACGGCGGTGTAGCTCAGCTGGCTAGAGCGTACGGTTCATACCCGTGAGGTCGGGGGTTCGATCCCCTCCGCCGCTATAAAAGTAAAGCTAATGGTTTTGGTCATTAGCTGAACAATTAAAAAACCCCAATATTACATTGGCCCGTTGGTCAAGCGGTTAAGACACCGCCCTTTCACGGCGGTAACACGGGTTCGAATCCCGTACGGGTCATCATGAAGAACCCCCATGCTGTTGCATGGGGGTTTTTTTGCGTATATTTATGCTGAATAACGGATTCTCTGTCCGCTAAGTGGCTCGAGCATTACCCAGCGGACTCAGGTTCCGCTATTTTTACAATAATGCCGGTTTTAGACTGCCGAGCGGACTGTGGTTCCGCTATTCCTCATTTTTGGGCTCTTTTTTAGCCAGATTTTAGTTATTAACGGATTCTCTGTCCGCCAAACACTTGAATATGCCTATTTTGGGTAAAATAACGGATTTTCTGTCCCCTCATCAGCTCGGGCACGCCCCAACGGACTCAGGTTCCGCTATTTTGACAATAATACCAGTTTTAGACTGCCGAGCGGACTGTAGTTCCACTATTCCACATTTTCAGGCTCTTTTTTAGCCGGATTTTAGTCATTAACGGATTCTCTGTCCGCCAAACACTTGAATATGCCTATTTTGGGTAAAATAACGGATTTTCTGTCCCCTCATCAGCTCGGGCACGCCCCAACGGACTCAGGTTCCGCTATTTTGACAATAATACCGGCATAAGCACCCCACAAGGCTAATAATTAACAATCCAACCTTTCTACCCCCTTAATTTATAACTCCTCTTCCTCTCTTTCCCGCTTGCAACCATTAAAATATCGAGTTCAACTAATCTGCGCAATATTCTTCTAGCTTGACGGTCACTAACTCTAAGATGGTTTGCAACCTCAAGCGGAGTTATAGGCCGCAACTTACGACGTGAAAAACGAACAACTTCGGCTTCGAGCCATGATAATTGGGATGGTACATCAGTTGAGGAAAATTTACCAATAAAGGCGAGGATCAATTGTTGACACCTTTTCGGTTCATCTTTGATGGAGAGGTAAGCAATCGGTAAGAAAATCCAACCGTCCAATGCCAGCAAAGAATGCCGCCAGCATAAATCTTTAAATCTTCTAACGTCTAGATCTCTAGCATGTGGGCCATATCCCTGAATTTCTATCCCAGCTTTTGCCTTGCTATCAGGCAAGTACACTAAATCTAAGTAACGATATCCATTGTTAAAATCTCGCACCTCCCACTCTGCATGGAGGTGGTCAAAGTTACCTATTGCTGGATACCAAATAGTTCGGAGAAACTCAACTGTTCCATGACCTAGTCCTTTCTCTAACAACTCTCGTCTTCTCGAATTCTCTTCTGATGAGATACTTTCCTGAAGCCACTGTTCATACTTGTGCTTAAACTGCTGCATTTACACACTCCTTTACTTTTTCTCAAATCAGTATGTTTAGTATTGAAGTGAAAATAAGTATGACTGACTACCTTTAGTCTAGCGCTGTAAGATTCTCCTTGCAATTATTAAATTACAATATTAACCATAATATCAAGGACAATTCAAACCAAAACAAAAAGAACCCAGCTGTTAAGCCAGGTTCTTTTTTCAAAGATAAGGATTACGATAAAAGAATCAATCGTATCTTGCCAAATTCACGTTGTCTTGCACATTTATATGATGAGACAGCAAGTTACCCTCTTTTAGCACCTCTTCCGCCACGTTTAGATTCAGTGTGGCGTTTTAAAGAAGATAAACGATCTTCACTATCTTTTAGAAAACGCGCCATTTTTTGTTCAAAGTTCTCTTTGTTCGGGCGATCATTTCTTGATCGATCGTTACGTGAACGATCATTACCTCGAGGGCGTCCTCCACGCGGTGGTGATGGTGGACGGTCTACCGCCTTCTTAATAGAAAGACCAATCTTCCCATCCTTCTCAACGTTAATAACCTTTACAGTCACCTGGTCATCAACCTTCAGGTGTTCATTGATGTCTTTTACATAGTTGTCTGCAACCTCACTAATATGAACAAGTCCTGTTGAGCCGTCTGGCAACTCTACAAATGCTCCGAAGTGAGTAATGCCTGTTACCTTACCTTGTAACTTGCTGCCTACTTCAATTGACATAAAAAAGTGTTTCCTCCTTAAAGAATTAAAAGATCACAGTTATATTATATTATATAAAAAGGGAGAAATAGGTGTCAATTAGAGGTATTTTCCTCTTCCTCTTCTTCTTCATCTTCAGGGAGTGCGAAAATAATCTCTTTTTCATCTGATAAGTAGTAATATTTTCTTGCTAACTGACCCAAATACTCATCATCGTTCAACATTTGGATCTGCTCCTCTAAGACCACTTGCTCTTCCTTGAGTTCTTCCAAATCATTTTGTAGTTTGTTTAGTTTGCTCTTTTTCTCATCTATGGCGGAGGCTTGTGAGAAAAGGGAAGATATTAAATATCCCGTTATCATTGTTGCCAACAATAAGAATGCTGTTAGTCGTCTAACCAAGTATTTCCTCTTAGTAGCATTTTGTTCAGAATACACAGCCTTTTCCTGAACATATTGTTCGTGAATGGTTGTAACCTTTTCCCTAGAAGAGCGTCTTCCCATTTTCTCTCCTCCTTTCTATTTTTTATTTAGCCTTTTCAACAAGTGTTGTATAGTATTCTTACTTTTTTTATAGAATCCTGCTGATTTATCCATAAACTTCTCGACGGATTTTGTAACTCTTTTCGGGATTTTGCTCCAAATAAATCGAAACAAAGCGAATATTGGAGATAAAAATACTCTTATTATCCATAATAAGAATTTCCCTACCTGTTTGACAAGAGTAAATAATCCCTGACCTAAAAAAACAATGGTGGAAATGAAAAATATAATGATTGCTTTTATTGGATTGTAAATAAGCTGGAAGAATATTTTCACTAGAAACTTCCATAGGTTAATTACAATTAAAATAATTTTTTCGAGCAATCGCAAGTATAACCTCTTGAATAGACTCTGATAAGCAGCAAAACCACACAGTATGGCTAGGAATAAATAAAACCGTAATTCTCCGTGGTTTACTAAAAATAAGGCATAGAAGATAGAAAGCGTTTGTAGAATCCAAAAAAGAAGATCGTTCACAAAGACGATCCATCTTTTCCTCATTCCTCTTTTCAAGAAGCGATTATACGTATCGAGAGCTGCCCCGAAAGCACTTCCCATACCTATCATGGCCAGCAGAGTATAAGCTTGAGTTGTCAGCGTCATTTGAACAACTTGCTAAAGAACCCTTTAGCTTTTTCTCCAGACTGCTGGTCAATGTATTCAAGGTCGAATACTTTTCCTTTAATGGATACAACGCCTTTATCTACATCTAAATTCTTCATTTGTAGGTTCTGCCCACGGATGGATAAAAAGCCCATCGAGGTCTCAAGTAAGAACTCTTCATTATCAAAGCTTTCTACTTGCTTTACTCCTGTAATATCAAGGAGCCTTCTTCCTCTCATAATTACGTCGTGGTCTGGTTGCGATGTGTTTTTGGATTGTTCATAGTATTGGCTCACCGTATTCCCTCACTTTCAAAAAGATCCATGACCTTTTTCAGGCACTTGTCCACATGGTTTTGTTTTATATGTATGTGAGGGGGTGACTAATTAGAACAAGCCTTCTGAATTTCTTTAGTCCTGATTTAACCGCTGTTCAGACACAATACTATACATTTGGTCTGCTTCTTCTTTACGAGCGTTTTCTTTTACTTCATTAACTTGGACAGTTACGATTTTTTGGCCAAATCGAATGGAAAGTTCATCTCCTTCTTTTACAATTGAACTTGCCTTTGCTTCATTACCGTTAATCGTGATTCTCCCTTGTTCTGCAACCTCTTTTGCCAAAGTTCTTCTTTTAATCAATCTTGAAACTTTTAAAAATTTATCTAAACGCATTGGTTTCTCTCCTCGTTATGAATCTTTTCTTTCTAGTTTCTTCGCTTCGTCCCAAAAACGATCTAACTCAGTAAGGGAAAAGTCTTGAAAAGGTTTCCCCGACTGTCTTACTCTTTCCTCAACATGCTTAAATCTATTGATGAATTTTTGATTCGTCATTCTCAGGGCGTCTTCTGGGTGGATTTTTGTTAATCTAGCTACATTCACAATGGCAAACATGAGATCCCCAAGTTCCCCAGCTAGTGTATGATCATCTATTTTAGATTGCAATATTTCTTCTTCGAGTTCTTGTATTTCTTCTTTTACTTTTAGCAGTGCTGGAGACACTTCATCCCAATCAAAACCTA
The DNA here is from genome assembly GCF_039522365.1 of Bacillus carboniphilus. Lineage (GTDB taxonomy): Bacteria > Bacillota > Bacilli > Bacillales > JC228 > Bacillus_BF > Bacillus_BF carboniphilus. Next base: position 22,300 of record NZ_BAAADJ010000008.1, read on the forward strand.
CTTTACTTGCTTTTTTTTGAATCTCATAGGCTTTTATTAAGCTAGGTAATCCCTTTTCAATATCATCTAATAGAGATTGTGTAAGTAGCCCTTGTCCCTTTTCTTTCGCTTTTATTTCTTGCCAGTTAGTAAGAACGTCTTCTACGCTTTCTACATCTGTTTCGCCGAAGACATGGGGATGGCGCCTAACCATCTTACTACTAATGGAAGAAATAACATCTCGAATCGTAAAGAATCCCTCATCTTCTCCAATTTGTGCATGCAACAGGACTTGTAGAAGAACGTCTCCAAGTTCCTCTACTAAGTGATCAACATCACCTGTATCTATAGCCTCTAAGACTTCGTATGCCTCTTCAATTAAATACGGTTTTAATGATACATGAGTTTGCTTTTGGTCCCATGGACATCCATCTGGGCCTCTAAGTGTTGCAATAATCTGTTTAAATGTAGAAAACTCATGATAAAGTAGATCTTCTTTTTTAACTGGTGGAACGTATACACTTGTAAGATTATGAAAAATAGCTTGGTGATCCAGTTCATATAGCTCAAGTTTATATACTTTTTCCTGTTCTAGTCCAGCATTCGCTACTACCATTACTGGATAGTCGTGAGGTAAAACCTCTAATAATGATAGCTTTACATGCGAAGCCACAAACTGATCATACACTTGTCCAATAATCTGATGCTTCCTTAAATCTATTTCATCTTGATTCAATGAAGATCCATCCAGTAATTGAAATCCGTCAATCGGATCCACCTGAATAGCTTGAAACATAGGGTCCAAAAAACTTTGGCCACCCTTTATCTCAACCTGTATGCCCTTTTCATTCTCTAATAATAGCTGTACAGTTTTTTCAGCAACCATTGGGTGCCCAGGAACAGCGTATATAATATCTGCTTCTTCAGCAAGACTTAAGAGCTGTTCCACCATGTCTATATAGACAGGTTCAAATTCATCATATTTTTCATAAATGGAATCAAAGCTTACAAAGGTTAATCCTTCTGATGCAAGGTCTTCTACAACAGGGTGTTTTTTTGTTCTTAGGTAAATGGGCTTTTTCTGTTTAAGTAATTTATATACCCCAAGAGTTAATTGGTCTAACCCACCTGCTCCAAGACCCACAATGGTAATTTTTCCGTTCATATCGTTACTCCTTACTAAAAGGCTCGTTCAAAGGTTTATCACCAAACCCTGCATTATTAACGAGCCTTGAAAGAATATTTTTTCATGTGCTTTCCGAATGGTATATGTACTAACTCTTCCTCTTCAAAAATCCTAAATCTCCCTATTAACCAAAGATATACAAAGCCGCCTACAACACAACTCAGCATTGTTTGGATAGTTGATTGTATCCGGGAATGTGACACTAGCCATGTGAGGTCATTCAGAAGTTGTAGGGACAACCATACAGTAGCAGCCATGATGAGATTGGCCATTAGAACTTTTAGATGAAAATAAGAGGATACACCTTTTAAAAGTCCTTGGTGCCACAACCAATTAGCCATCCATCCCAATAAAATAACTAGACTGAGTACCGTTGCGAGTGCAGAACCCATTGTCCCAAGAAAAGGGATCAATATGTAATTAAATCCTACTTTAGCCAAGAAGGTGCCCATGCATACAAAGACTAATGGACGATAATATCCTAAACCTTGCATAATACCAAAGCTTGTCATAATGACCGATCCTAAAAACACGGATACCGTTAAAATCATTAAGACCTTCTTTCCACTAGCAGTTTGAAATAACATCTCATTTAAAGGTTCCATAATCATCATGTAACCCACGGATGCAGCAAGCCCTATGACAATACTTACTTTGATTGAAAGCTTTACATACTTCTTTATTTCATGATGCTCTTGTTTAGCTTGAAGCTTGGCCAGACCAGGGACTAAGGCTAGTGAAAAAGAAGTAGCCAACACTACACCTAACTGTATTAACGGCTGTCCACGATCATAAACCCCTTTTAATTCTTTTGCGATTTGGGGGTCTTGGCCACTCGTAACCATTATAGGGTACAACTGAAGGGAATCCGCTAATTGTAGAAAGACAAAAAGAAGACCATTAATCGAAAAAATGAATCCAAGAACCATAAAATTCTTCGCAATCTTCCAATTGAATTGGAAATATCTCCACTCTAATAGCTTTCCCCAAGAAGTATAGCTATATAGAATAATTAACGCCATAACACCGCCTGTAATGGAGCCAAAAACCGCGACATTTCCCACATCATATAAGTCCGCATCAGTACTAGTCAGTACATATGCTCCCGCTAATATAGTGACCACCCTTACAAGTTGCTCCCCTACCTGAGATAAGGCTGTGGGGAACATGTTTCCCTTACCTTGAAATAAACCTCTTCTAAACGAAATAAAGGGAAATAGCAACCATAAATAAGATAAAGTCTTAAACAAGGGTGATAATTGATCATCCTTCATCCACCTCGCCAATGTATCTGCTCCGATGTTCAAAAGAAGAAATCCTACTACAGAAATCATAACAAGACTTGAAAATATACTCGTAAAGTCCCTATCTTTATTTTCATTATTTTCCACATATAACTTAGAAAAGGCCATTGGAAAGCCGTACATCATAAAAGCGATAATGATCCCGTAAAAGGGATACACTTGTTGATAAATATAAAAACCGTGATCACCTACTAGGTTTTGAAAGGGAACTCTATATACAGCACTTAAGATTTTTGTAAAAATTCCTGCAATTGATAAAATAAAGGCTCCCTTAATCCACGGATTGACACCTGACATATTTCTACCCCTGTTCCTAACTCATGTACAGAGTATTATAGCATGGTAACAAGTTCCAATCATACTAGAGAATCACCAATTACCGTTACTTTCTGGACTTTATTAGAAGGAAAGAACAAATGCGCAAGCGCCTCGATCAGCCCCGACAAGCACAAGACAAGCCGGCGAGAAGGTTGCTCTTTAACCTTCTTGACGGCTTGGCTTGTGACCTCGAGGGGCTAGGCGCTGGAGCTGGCCGGAGACCCATTTCATGCAAAGTTATACACAAGCGGCGATTTTATAATTTCCTAAACAATGAAAAAAGACAGCACACGCTGCCTTTTTTCATTCAAACCTATTGCTCCATTTGTCTAGCTAAAAAGCCTGCAGCTGTTTCCACTGCTTTTTGTTCTACTTCCCCAACTGTGCCTTCTTTAGAGAAAATAATGACCGCACCGATTGGATCTCCATTAGCTACAATTGGTCCCGCTGTATAGGAATTTAACGTTTCTGAATGACCATCTACAAGGGCAACCTCACTTTGCTGTGTCACTAACACAGAGCTTCGATCATCCATTATTTTTTCTACGACTTCACTAATGTTTTTATTCATATACTCTTTCTTGGAGCCGCCTGATACTGCAATAACCATATCACGGTCACATATAATGACTGGATTTCCTAAACTATCATAGAGTGCTTCAGCATATTCTTTCGCAAAATCACTTAATTCACTTATTGGTGAATACTTCTTTAAAATAACTTCTCCATCGCGATCTACGAAGATCTCTAAAGGATCCCCTTCACGAATTCGTAATGTTCTTCTAATTTCTTTTGGAATGACGACTCGTCCTAAATCATCAATACGTCGAACGATACCAGTTGCTTTCATCTTATGCTGCCTCACTTTCATCTGTTGGTTATGTTCAGTAAAGAATTGTTTTCAAATTTTACAATTCATTACCTTATTTGACCTTAGTATTTTTCATATGGAAAGTTCTATACATTTCACAACATATTTTCTTTCCTTTTATAAAACATGGAAATAACGGAACAATTCCCCAGCGGTTGGAATGTACCTTTTATTTACCCATATTACCAACAGTTAAACAGCTTAGACGGTTACAACTACGTTACACTTTTATTGCATGGTTTCATCATTATGAAACATAATCTTTTTCTTTTAAGGATTCAGCCATTCCAATAACCAGTTCATCTAATATCCCAAGCCATTCATCCGGTTTCATCCTTTGGATATGGAGGACGACCTTCAATTGAGATCCTTCCATCCCTAATCCTACTTTTCTTCCATATTTCCCTGTCATCATAAATAGCTTTTGCCCATCTACTAATTGGCTTCCAACTTCCGTAACGGTAATGGTTATAGAGTCCTTTACTTGTTTAATGTTTTCAATTTTAACTTGAGCAGCTCTGACCTTGATTTCTGAAACAGTAAATAATCTCTGAACCTCGATTGGGTAATCACCAAATCTGTCAGTCATTTCTTCTTTCAGTTCTTCTACTTCCTCAAGTGAAGTGAGAGAACGGAATCGTTTATACATTTCAATCTTTTGCTGTCCATCAGGAATATAAGCATCTGGAATATAAGCATCTATTTCTAAATCTATTTCAATCGTAACCTTTTCTTGCTTTTCTTCACTCGGGCCTCGCCTTTGTTCAATGGCTTCCTTCAACATTTCAGAATATAAATCAAATCCAACGGAGTCAATAAACCCGTGTTGTTGTGCTCCAAGTAGATTTCCCGCTCCACGAATGGACAAATCTCTCATGGCAATTTTAAAACCAGAGCCTAGTTCAGTGAACTCCTTGATTGCCTGAAGTCGTTTTTCAGCTACTTCTGTTAAGACCTTATCCCTTCTGTAGGTAAAGTAGGCATAGGCTACACGATTGGTTCTCCCTACTCTCCCTCTAAGCTGGTAAAGCTGAGATAACCCCATCTTATCTGCATCATGGACAATTAACGTATTCACGTTCGGGATATCGACGCCTGTTTCAATAATGGTTGTACTCACTAATACGTCTGCTTCGCCTTCTATAAAACTTAAAATGACCGACTCCAACTCTGTTTCTGTCATTTTTCCATGTGCATAAACCACTTTGGCCTCTGGGACTAGCATAGAAATCTCTTCAGCTTTTCTTTCAATATCTTCTACTCGGTTATATAGAAAATAAACTTGACCGTCCCTTGATAGCTCTCGTTCAATAGCTTCTCTAACAAGCGAACCATTGTATTCCATGACATATGTTTGAACAGGGAAGCGGTTTTCTGGTGGCGTTTCTATAACAGAGAGATCCCTTACGCCTAGCATAGACATATGAAGCGTTCTCGGTATTGGGGTTGCCGTTAGTGTGAGAACATCTACATTTGCTTTTAATTGCTTGATTTTCTCCTTATGCGTAACTCCGAACCTTTGTTCTTCATCAATAATGAGCAAGCCTAAATCATGGTACTGAATATCTTTTGATAGAATTCGATGAGTACCTACAACAATATCAACAGTACCGTTTTTTAACCCTTTAACCGTCTCTTGCTGTTGTTTACGGGATCTAAATCGACTCATTAGACCTATATTGATAGGAAAATCCTGATATCTTTCACGCATGGTCTCGTAGTGCTGCTGTGCAAGAATAGTAGTCGGTACAAGAAAAGCTACCTGTTTACCATCCATAACTGCTTTAAATGCCGCGCGAATTGCGACTTCTGTCTTTCCGTAACCTACATCACCACATAATAACCGATCCATAGGCCGTTCTCTTTCCATATCCTTTTTTATCTCAAATATAGATCTTAGTTGGTCTTCTGTTTCTTGATAAGGAAAGCTTGTTTCAAATTCTCTCTGGAGATCACTATCTGGTGAAAAGGCGTACCCTTTGGATGCTTCCCTTTCTGCATACAGTTTAATAAGGTCATCTGCAATATCTTGGACAGATGATTCAACCTTCTTTTTCACCCGCTTCCAATCACTACCTCCAAGCTTATATATCTTGGGCTCCTTACTTTCAGATCCAACGTATTTCTGAATGAGATCAATCTGTTCAATCGGGACAAATAACTTATCATCGCCTTGATAGCGTATGTGGAGGTAGTCTTTGTGGACCCCGTTAATTTCTAACGTTTCAATTCCTAAATATTTACCAATCCCATGATTAACATGGACGACATAGTCGCCCGTTTTTAGTTCTGAATAATTTTTAATTCTTTCAGCGTTAGATAGCTTCTGTTTGCGTGTTGATTTTCTTGTTCTCTTCTGAAAAAGTTCTTCCTCTGTAATCAGAGCTAATTTATGAAGTGGTAACTCAAATCCACTTTGGAGCGGCGCATGAGCAATTTGTGTTTTACCCTTCACTAACTTGGATGAGTCTTTGAGGAGAAGCAACTCTATTTCATAATCATTCAATACTCGCTCAAGCTTCTTAACTCTCTCTTCATCTGAACCTGTAAAAATAACAGTAAACCCACTTTTCTGCCATCGACCCAGCTCTTGCTTTAATAAATTCATTTGACCATGAAAGTGCTGCATTGGTTTACACGAAAAACTCACAATATTTTGCGGGCTTGAATTTGGAACATGCTTTAAGAAGAGCGATAGATACAAGATTAGGCTTCGGCTACCTTTAATACAAGCATCCAATGAGTGTGAGAAAGAAATATCGTGTATCATTTTTCCTTCAGATAAAAGACCGGTATACCAGTCTAGCTCTTCTTTTTCTAACGTCTGATTGGTCTCTACTATGCGGTTATATTCGTCTATAAATAGGATTGCATCTGCTGGTGCATAATCTAGTAAACTTGCAGGATGCTCAAACGCTAAGGAAAGGTACCGATATGTATATTCATCTTTATGCTGATGGATTCTCTCGAGCTCCATAGAAATATGTTCTACTAATTTTCTTTTAACCTGATCATCCTTTAGCTTCTTTAAACTCTTCGCTCTACCTTCCTCTAAGCCATTAGTCATCCGTTGTAGGTGCTGTTCATTTAGTACAGCTTCTTGTGCCGGTCCAATCGTCACATGTTTCAGCTTATTTTTTGACCTTTGATCTTCAATGGAAAAAGTACGAATGGAATCTATTTCAGTATCAAATAACTCTATTCTATATGGATCCTCATCCGTTAAAGTATATAAATCGAGTATGCCACCCCTTAAACTAAATTCACCAGGTGACTCTACCATTTCCGTACGGGTGTATCCCATCTGAACAAGTGAACGAAGAAGTTGATTTAAATCTAAATCATCTCCCAACTCAAAATGAAGTTGATGGTTTTCCCACACTTCTTTCGGAGGCAGAAGCCTCCTTAATCCTGCAATTGGGACTAATAAAACTCTTACATTCCCTCTAATTAGTTGATTCAGTGTTTCAATTCTTTGAGCTTTTAATTCTGGACTAGCTGCACTGAATTCGGCGGCTATTAAATCATTTGCTGGGTATAAATATAAATATTCCTCTGAGATAAAGGAGCTTAAATCATCATATAACTTCTGAGCTTGTAACAGGTTGTACGTAAGTATAATCACTGGTCGATTTGTTTGTTGCTGAACCGTCGCCATTAAGGTTGCTCTTGATGATCCAGACAAACCGGTAATGAGTTGTTCATCTAGTCCCTCATTGATACCCTCTAGTATTGAACGAACATCATCTTGATCCAGAAAATATTGAAGCAATCCTTCCAATGCTTGCCCCTCCCAAAAACTTCAATTCCAAAATACATATTAGTTGTCTAATGCATCTGATTTGAAAACAGAAAAATGCTTTGGATGGTTTGTCCAAAGCTTGATTATTGAATAAGAAAATCTGAATGGTGTAACTCAGGATTTCTTTCTAGTGCTTCCTGGCAATCTTCACATATAGTCTGAACATGAATATCACCATTTGGATGATATTGAATCATTTCTTGACGTTCTTCTTCTGTTAATTTATGAAACCCTAACTGTTCAGTATGCAAAGAAACTTGATTTAGAGAACCTATATTTGTTCCACAATGCTTACAATTATAATGGAGTGCCAATTTTTCTCCTCCTACTAATGACATTTTTCATTAGTATTTACGTTTAGAGAAAAAATTATTCTACCCTTAATTGTATTCATTCATTACTTGTATAAATGGTTTTGTAAGCCATACCTCACACGCATCCGCACAGGTTTTAATCACTTGTTTCATTTCTTCTTGTTCCTCTGGCCTAAATTTACCTAAAACATAATTAGGTACCGGGATCCCTGGTTCGGGTCTGTCAATCCCGATTCGGACACGATTAAATTCTGTAGTCCCTAAATGTTGAATCATGGATTTAATTCCGTTATGACCGCCTGCACTACCTTTTTGTCGTAGTCTTATTTTTCCTACTGGCAAATCAAGGTCATCATACAAAACAACAATGTCTGATGGTTCAATTTTGTAAAATTGACAGACCTCGCTTACTGATTCGCCTGAGAGATTCATATAGGTTAAGGGCTTCAATAGAATAAAGGATTCCCCTTTATAAGTTCCCTTTCCTAATAAACCTTTGTGTTTTTGCTGATTTAATGGGGTTTGTAGCTGTTCTGCCAATTGGTCTACTACCTCAAAGCCTATATTATGTCTTGTTTTATCATACTGTTGTCCTGGATTTCCTAAGCCAACAATTAACTTCATGACTCCACCTCGTTATACTCTTTTTCCTATTGCTGATTTTACCAGAAGAAGAGTTGGAAATGTAAGAAAAGCTTGAAAGGCGTAACCAATCGGTTACGCCTTTTTATAAAATAACAAGTTGATTTCTAACTTATTAAAATTGAGCACCTTTTACTCGTCAGTTGATTCAGGTTCCGTTTCCCGGCCTTCTTCTTTTTCCGGAATTCCTTCTGCCTGTTCTTCACCGGAGTCTATCTCTTCTTCTTGCTTAGGAGGTAGAATGGATGCAATGACTAACTCATCTTCGTTAGTGATTTGATAATTGGTTGCTTTTGAACGCAAGTCTGCTACAGTAATCGTCTCGTTCACTTGAAGATTCGTTACATCTACTTCAATGGTCTGAGGAATTTCACTCGGTTTTGCTTTGACAGTCAATGCATGAGTTGATTGCTGCATAACACCACCATCTTTGACCCCAGGTGCATCCCCAACTAATGTTACTTGAACTTCAACATCTATTTCAGCCGACATGTCGACTGCATAAAAATCAGCATGAATGACTTCATTTTTTATAAAATCTTGTTGATAGTCCGTTAAAATCACATTGGTTGAAGATCCATCAATCATGAGTGATATAACGCCATTTCTACCTGCTTCTCTCATGGTTTTAATAAAATCGGCTTCGCTAATAGAAATCGGTGTATTCCCTACCTTACCACCATACACAATGGCTGGAATATTTCCCTTTAATCTTAATTCCCTTAAAGTTGAATTTCGTGAAATTTCTCGTTTTTTGGCTTCCAATGTATGTGTTGCCATATTTCATTCACACCTTTCTTCGGAAAAAGACGATTTGATACAAGCTCCTATATAGTTTTTTCCTTAAATAGAAAGGTATAAACATCTAATTAAAAAAGTGTTGAGACAGACTGCTTCTCATAAACACGAATAATCGCTTCTGCAATTAGTGGAGCTACAGAAAGTGGAACTACTTTATCGATCTTCTTCTCGTCTTGAAGCTCAATTGTATTTGTCACCACTAACTCCTTAATTTTCGAATTTTCGATTCTCTCAATGGCAGGGCCAGATAATACTGGATGTGTACAAGAGGCATAGACCTCTTTTGCACCATTTTCAATAAGGGCATTGGCAGCTAGGGTAATGGTTCCTGCTGTATCAATGATGTCATCAATTAAGATAGCAATCTTCCCATCAATATTACCAACGATATTCATAACCTCAGCAACATTTGGACGTGGACGACGCTTATCAATAATCGCGATTGGAGCTTTTAATCTCTCTGCCATTTTTCTGGCTCTTGTTACTCCACCATGATCAGGAGAAACAATGACAATGTCCCCATCTAATTCTTTCCCTTTAAAATAATCAGAAAGAATAGGAACACCCATCAGATGATCGATTGGTATATCAAAAAATCCTTGAATTTGTGGGGCATGTAAATCAAGGGCAATCACTCTTGATGCTCCTGCTGTTTCTAAAAGGTTAGCTACAAGCTTAGCTGTAATCGGTTCACGAGCACGCGCCTTTCTATCTTGACGAGCATAACCGTAATAAGGCATGACAATGTTAATCGTCTGAGCTGATGCACGCTTTAATGCATCAATCATAATGAGAAGTTCCATAATGTTTTCATTGACTGGAGAGCTAGTTGACTGTATGACAAACACGTCACAACCACGGATACTCTCTTCAATGTTAATTTGGATCTCGCCGTCACTAAAACGAGATACGGAACACTTACTTAAACCGACACCAATAACTTTTGCGATTTCTTCAGCTAAACCAATATTAGAATTTAGCGTAAAGAGCTTAAGGTTTGTATTTTCATAATTGCTAGGCATGGGAGAACCTCCAAATTATTTATTTATTCTTTGTTGTGACTAAGTTTAGATACGTAATTTTCTTTATTTACCTGACGAGCCCTAGCAATGGTCAAAGCATCACCTGGAACATCCTCAGTAACAGTGGAACCAGCAGCAATATAAGCACCTTTTCCAATCGTTACGGGAGCAACTAGGTTTGAGTTACATCCTACAAATACATTGTCCTCTATCTTAGTTAGATACTTGTTTTTCCCATCATAGTTGACCGTGATAGAACCACAACCTAGGTTGACATTAGAGCCTACCTCAGCGTCTCCGATGTAGCTTAAGTGAGAAGCTTTACTTCCTTCACCAAAAGTTGCTTTCTTAACCTCTACAAAGTTTCCAATTTTAACTTGATCCTGTAAAGCAGAATGTGGTCGGATATGAGCGTATGGGCCAATTTGCACCTCATTTCCTACTTCACTATCAGTTAGTACGGACTGACGGATTTTTGTATTGTTCCCAACTTGGCAGTTACTAATTTCTGAAAATGGCCCAATATAGCAATCTTCTCCTATTTCTGTCTGGCCCTTTAATATAGTTCCAGGTAGAAGAGTAGTATCTTGACCGATTTTTACCGTAGCATCGATATATGTGTTGGCTGGATCAATGATTGTTACTCCATTTAACATATGCTGACGGTTAATTCGTTCCTTCATGATTATTTCCGCACGGCTAAGAGCTAGACGATCATTAACGCCCATTGTCTCATCAAAATCTATTGTTTGATAGGCTGCAACTTTATGTTCTTCACGTTTTAGTATTTCAATAACATCCGGTAGATAATATTCCCCTTGAGAATTATCATTCGAAACTTGGCTTAATGCCTGGAATAATAACTGGTTATCAAAGCAGTAAGTGCCTGTATTGATTTCCTGAACTAATTTTTCATCTTCAGATGCGTCTTTGTGTTCCACTACTTTTGCTACAGTACCGTCATCATTACGGATGACTCTTCCGTAACCAGTGGGGTCATCTGCATGAGCTGTAAGTAATGTAACTGCTGCATTTTCATCTTCATGCTGTTTAATCAACGCTTCTAGGGTATCTGCGGTTAGGAGTGGTGTGTCTCCACATAACACAAGAGTAGTTCCGGACTTTTCGGATAATTGTTCCTGCGCCTGCATAACAGCATGCCCTGTACCCAATTGCTCTTCTTGTAGTACGTAATGGGATGCATCCCCTACCTGTGACTTAACTTTTTCAGCCCCATGGCCGATTACGGTGTAAATGGAATCTACATTAAGTTTAGATACGGCATCAATCACATGCTGCACCATTGCTTTTCCACAAACAGGATGCAACACCTTATATAGTTTCGATTTCATTCTCGTACCTTTTCCAGCTGCCAAAATGACTGCATAGCGGTTCATAAAATGCCTCCAATATTTAATACTTTTCATTGTTGTTCTTATAGATCGATTTAATCGATTATTTAGTAAACGTTCTATATTAATCAACTTGAATATATCTTAAAAGTCCACAACTTTCAAGGTAAGACACGAAAGTACATATAATTGTAAATAGATGAATGAATGGTGTTTGGGGAATACTTTGGAGGAGGAAATTTGGCAAAATAAAAGAGCCTTACTTCATAAGTAGGCCCTTGTTGTCTGTATTACTAAATTTTAAGAAGCTCCTGCTTCTTCATACTCTACTTCTTCTACATCTCCCAAACGGTGGTATTCCGCTAGTACGGCTTCCTGAATTTTTCCTCTAGTGCCTGAATTAATAGGATGTGCAATGTCGCGGAATTCTCCGTCTGGAGTTCGCTTGCTTGGCATTGCAACAAACAAGCCGTTGTTTCCGTCAATAACACGAATGTCATGGACAACAAATTCATTGTCTAATGTTATCGATGCAATTGCACGCATACGACCATCAGTATTGACGCGTCTTAATCTTACGTCTGTAACTTCCACCCTGTTCACCACCTTTTCCCCTGGATAAATCTAGTACTAAGTATTCTACTTTTTTTTATAAATTCCTTCTTTATTTGTAAAATTTTTCGAAATTTTTTTAGAACTAAGGTTTATTATCGGGAAAATAGTGTTAATAATTAGTTTTCTATACTTTTATGTAGTTATATTCATAAACTTTAAGCTGGGTTTGTTACTAATGCAATAACTTCAATCTCTACAAGTGCATCTTTTGGTAATCTTGCCACTTCCACAGTAGATCTAGCAGGTTTATGGTTTGAAAAATATTCTCCATATACCTCATTGATAGTAGCAAAGTCATTCATATCTTTAATAAATACCGTAGCTTTAACAACTGATTCAAGTGATGAGCCAGACTCTTCTAAAACAGCTTTAAGATTAGCAAAAACTTGATGAGTTTGTTCGGCTACTCCTCCCTCAACCATTGTTCCATCTGGAAGTAGTGGAATTTGCCCTGAGCTATAAAACATATTATTGACAATGATCCCTTGTGAATATGGCCCTATAGCTGCTGGAGCTTGATTCGTAGCTACAATTTTCATAAACAAAATCCCCTTTAATTTGAATTTAATTTTATAAAGTTCCTTTTGTAACTTTTATCTGTTTCTCTTTAATATTTACTTCAGAAAGTTTAACAACAGAATAATAATGGTCAACTAACCTTTCTTCTGGATGCTCAGCTTCTACGAGTACGCCAATCCCTGCTACATTTGCATTGAATTCTTCAAGTAAACTTTTCATGCCGTTTATCGTTCCACCGGCCTTCATAAAATCATCAATAATTAGAACGTTGCTTCCTTCCTGAAGGCTACGTTTAGATAAAACCATCGTTTGAATTCTTTTCATAGAACCCGATACATAGTTAATACTAACTGTTGAACCTTCTGTAACCTTACTATCCCTTCTTACTATGACAACGGGGACATTTAGCTCGCTAGCAGTCGCATAGGCCAACGGTATTCCTTTTGTCGCGACGGTCATAACAACATCTACTTTTTCATTAACAAATTTAGCCGCAAACAGTTTTCCAACGACTTTAACTATTTTGGGATCTCCCACAATATCTGTCATATATAAATAACCACCAGGCAGTAGGCGATCGGGCTCTGATAACCGATTCATTAACGAATGAGTAAATTGCTCCGTTTCTTCATCCGATACGGAGGGAAAATACTGCACTCCTCCAGCTGCGCCCGCAATTGTCTTTAGTGTCCCGAATCCACGTTGCTCGAAGGTCTCTTTAATAATAGCCACATCTTCACTGACAGAAGACTTCGCAGCTCCATATCGATCTGCAAATAGAGTTAAAGGAACAATCTGACAGGGATGTTGTAGTAAATAATGTGTCATATCAATTAGCCGTTCACTTCTTCTAAACTTCACAATCTTTCACTCCTACTATAAGAAGATTCATTCCACGCTTCTTATAACCGAATATTTTATCGTTATTTTGCCACATTGTACGGTTTTAGGCAAGTTCAGATTGTTCACCAATAATTCGTACTGCATACACTTGATCACAAAAACCTCGTAAGGCATTGTATATACGGTGCAGTCTCGATTCATACTGAACCAATCCAAATACTGTTGGTCCACTACCACTCATCAATACCGCGTCAGCACCGAACCTTATCATTTGCTCTTTTATCGCAGTAACTTCTGGGTGCATTTGTAATGTTACACTCTCGAGTACATTCCCCACATTTCGACAGAGTCCTTGATAGTTATTTTCCTTAAGAGCCTCAATTACCGCTTTTGTATTTGGGTGAGAAACTGAATTCACATTTAACCTCTTATAAACATCCGCAGTCGAAACACCGATTGTCGGCTTAGCTAATATAACCCAGCAATGCGGCGGAGAAGGTAAGGGTGTAATAATCTCACCACGGCCTTTGGCTAAGGCAGTCCCTCCATGTACACAAAAAGATACATCAGACCCTATCTGTGCCCCTAAATCCGCTAGTTCATGATTACTTAGCCCTAGGTTCCACATCGAGTTTAAACCTCTCAAAACAGCCGCTGCATCACTACTACCACCTGCCAGACCAGCAGCAACCGGAATGTTCTTTTCAAGTGAAATGGTAACTCCTTGCTTGATTTGATATTTTTCCTTTATAAGCTTGGCCGCTTGATACGCTAAATTTCGATCGTCATCTGGTACAAAACGATATTGTGAATGTAATTGAATATCACCACTTGTACATTCTTCAATTTCTATACGATCGGCTAAATCAATTGTCGTCATGACCATCTCTACCTCATGATAGCCGTCATCCCGCTTATAAAGCACATCCAAGGAAAGGTTTATTTTGGCAGGTGCTTTCAATAAATATTTCATGTATATCGACCCCAACCTACGATTCCGCATTTTTATCGTATTTTATCATATTTATGTATAGATATTGAATTTTCTTCAGAAAACTTAATCCTTTTGTTGAAAAAAGTCGAAAAAACATATTATCTATAATATGAATTAAACGCTAAATTTCATAAAATAACCATGTTAAGATTATACACTTAATGTGGTGCAGCTTATAACATCAAAAGGAGGGTTTTTATACCCTCCTCTAGTTGTCACAACTATTTAGATTGATGTACCAAGTAACGACCCTCTTATTTTTTCGCTTGTAGTAACTGTTGTTCTGCAAGTTCAATGGCTCGTTTAACCATATTCCCTGCATCACGAGCTCTGATTCCTCCCCAGCCTTCTTGCTGCACAACATCATAGAAACCAAGCTCTTTAGCAAGCTCCTCTTTAAAGTGATCTGACATGATACCTCTTCTTCTTGCCATGACCGCTTCCCCCTTTTCATATACACACTTCAAGCTTAAAAGCATATTGGGAAATGTGTATCCTAGGATGAATACTAAACACCATGAAACAAATAGTTGTGACATGTTTTATTTTGTACAAAAGTATAGAATTAACTAAACCTTTTAAAGGGAGTTGACCAATAAAAAGGAAGGGACCTATAAATAGGTCCCTCCCCTATGTTCTGTCTGATATAACTTATTTTTAAACGAACAAGAATTTAGTAAGTAATCAAGGAAAAATAAGCAAACAAAAAAGCAGCAAACTAATGTCTACTGCTGCCCTAGAGCTAGGCTCCCGTTTTGTTCTTCGTCAAAAGTTAACTGTACAGTTTGTGTAAGGATATCGGCATAGCTGTATGAAACACGTTCAAAAGCATTTTCTTCTTGGTCCAACTCAACGACAAAAACGGAAGGATAAGTTTCAGCTAATACGCCTGAGCGCTCAATCGTTTTACGTCGACCGCCATTTGCTTTTAGCATCAATCGCTTCCCTAATTGAGAATCTAAATTTCTTTTTATATCTGCTAACGTTTTTGGCATTTCCGTCCACCTCGCATGATTTAATTATACCAAAGGGGAGGATAATAGTCAAATAAATTTTAAATTATATCAACCATTAAAAACATTTGTCAATGATTTTTCGTCTACAAATCCTCCTTTATTTCTACATTTTCTATCATAAACCATTTACTTCCTAAATATGTATGAAATATAGTATGTTTTTTTCGAATATGCGTAAATAAATCGAGGGAGTAAAGAAAACTCGCCAATCGGCGAGTCTTTACGAGTTGTGATTACTCTCCCCAATATTCTTCCTCATCAAGATCCTGAATAGGATTGAATGGAGCACCTGTTCTTAATACTCCTTTTGTTTCAATCCCACCTAGGCCTTTTTCACCTGTCAACGTGTTTCTTAAAACATCCCATACATGAATACGATCAACAAAAGGAGTAAAGCTGATCTTTGCAACAATATAAACAGGATCTAATGCATGGATATTAACTCTTGATGGTGAACTGGCAAAATTAGCTCCAGATTGAATCAGCGACTCAAAATGAGATTGACAGGCACCAGCAAAGATGACTAATTGATCAAGGCTAGGTACTTTTAATCTAGCTTTTTGGACGGTTTTCACAAAATGTCTAGAATGCCTATATGCATTTAAATCGGATTTTTTCCCTTTTGTTTTTGAATATGAATCATGTCCTGTTATCACCAAAATGTCTGGTCTATACTGATCAAGCAGTTCCTCAATCCGATGAGGCATCTCCCGCTCTAAACAATGCACCCCATACACGGGAACACCAATTTTTTCATACATCGCTAAGCATTTCTGCAGGTAGGAAGGATCTCCATCAATATGAAGAACCCTTCCTGGAATTTGAAAGTAAGTAGCTTGCGTATCATAGCCCTTTGTCGAATCATATTCTTGTCTTTCCTTTAAAAGCTCTACATCCTGTCGAAATAACTGCAATGAATGATTTTCTAAGGAGCGAAATTCTCTTTCAAAACGCAGTTGCTCGTTTTTTGGAATGAGAACTAAATCCTCTAATGGGGCATCTGCTATTAAACGAAAATCTTGCCCTTTTAGTATGGCTTTTTTCTGTCCGTACTCTTCCTTAATATCTAAAACTTGAAATAATATATCGCATTGATAGGAGTTTCGACCAACAATGTCATTTCTTTTTATAATCACAATTTCTCACTCCATGCATGTTGCCTATAGATTCTCTACCTTAGGCTATGCATGGGATAGGCCGTTTGTGAAAGGAAATGAGTATGCTTATGTTCACTAGATTGAAATTCACCAGCACTATTTGGAATAAACTAAGTCATTTGAAAATCGGATGCAGTGCATTGGCTAAATTAGCAAATTCATCTATACTCAATGTCTCCCCTCTACGTTGTGGATCGATATCAACAGAATCTAATGCAGCTAGTATTTCATCTTTCTTTATCTTCCCATCTGGTAAACCATTTGTTAAGTTGTTCAATAATGTTTTTCTTCTTTGTGCAAACGATGTTCTTGTTACAGTGAAAAAGAACTCTTCATCTGTAACCCTCACAGGAGGCTGCTCACGACGTGTTAACCTAACTACCGCTGAATCCACATTAGGTTGGGGCATAAAAACGGATTTAGGAACAATCATGACCTTCTCAGGCACTGTGTAATATTGAATTGCAATCGACAATGAACCATATTCTTTTGTACCCGGTTCAGCAGCGAGTCGATCTGCTACTTCCTTTTGCATCATCACAACAAAACCTCTGACTGGTATTTGATCATGAAGTAGCTTCATCAATATCGGTGTTGTCACATAGTATGGTAGGTTTGCTACAACCATAACATCTTTTTGCTCTATAAAATGCTTTTTCATTACAGTACTTATGTCAGCCTCTAATATGTCTTGGTGTAAAATCGTAACCTGAGGATATTCCTGTAGGGTATCTTCCAAGATAGGCAACAATCGTTGGTCAATTTCAAAGGCAACTACTTTTTTACAAGATTTAGCTAATTGTTCTGTTAATGCACCGATACCGGGGCCTATCTCGATTGCGCCACTTTCCTCGGTTAAATCAGCGTAGGAAACAATTTTTTTCAATATGTTAGGATCAATTAAAAAATTTTGCCCTAGACTCTTTTTAAACGAAAACCCGTATTTTTCTAATATTTCTCTTGTCCTTACTGGAGTTGCAATATCTTTAGTCATGGTACCCCTCCTGCTCCAAGTAGCGTAACGCGTCCGTAAATTGTTGTTTAGTTATACGAAAGGTTAATAACCTCTTATGTAGCTGTTTTCCATTAGCATAGCCTATCTTTAAAAACTGCCCTAATTTCTCTCTTCTCTTTTTAGAATCCCCACCTGCAATGAGGCCCGCAAGAATCAAGTCTTCATGTGTGATTACTTCTTCAACTTCTTCATTGGTAGTATAGGCATGTTGAAGCGCTTGCTGGATGGCTTCGCTAGAGGCATGTTCAACTCCAACTCCTTTTCCACGCTTTTGAATCGCTTCATTTTTAGGTAGGAAAGCATGTTTACATCCTGGTACCTCTTTATCGATGATTGAACGTATTCTTTGACCTGGATAGTCTGGGTCAGTAAATACAATGACTCCTCTTTTTTCTTTTGCTAATTTGATTTGGTCTATAACATATCGAGGTATGGCTGAACCATTCGTTTCAATTGTGTCCGCCTGTACAGCCCTTTTAACGGCGACCGTATCATCTTTACCCTCAACAACAATGACTTCTTTAATCTTTCTCATCTTTTTTCCTCAATCCTGTAACATTTATGTAATATTATCGTCTATTTATATAGAATAACTCATTTTTAAACAAACAAAAAACAGAGGAAGAGAAATCCTCTGTTTTACTCTAATATCGTTATTTTAACTTTTTTTACGCCCCAGCGGTAGGCCTCAGCCTTTGTTGGGAAGAATACATCAATTTTATTCCCTTTGATAGCAGAACCTGTATCCCCAGCAACAGCATGGCCGTATCCCTCTACATATACTTTTGTACCTAAAGGAATTACACTTGGGTCGACTGCAATTACTTTCATGTCCGGATTTTGACGTAAGTTAATTCCTGTCGTTGTGATCCCCGAACAACCTGTACAATAAGCGGTATAAGCCGTTGAATTCACATAAAACTCTTTGCCATTTACAGGTTCAGAGCCACGCGAAATACTAGCTACCTGCACTTGGGTTCCAATTGCAACTACTTTATCCTGACTATCTTTTAACGTCTTTGTTTCTACTAGTTTACGAGAAACTTCTTTACCATTTTCCATTACTACTTCATATGTTTTGGATACCAGGCCTTCTTGACCTTGTTGAACTACTTTTTCTGTACCCTTTTTCAAGCTTGAGTCATTCTTCGTTACAACGGCATAATCAACAGCTTCTTCCACTACATCGGTGACTTTTTCTACTCGAACAACGCTAATCTTACTTTCGTTGTCGATGGTTTGCTCTAACTTTGGCTCAACTTTGTCTAGTTCGTTCAGTTGAACACCTTGCTGTTTTAAAAAGTCAGCGACCGTAGTCGAAGTGGACCAAACGTCCTTTTCTTTACCGCCATCTACTAACGTAACTTGAAATGCTTCCTCAATGGTTACATTTAAGCCACTTTTTATTTCTGTTTCTAAGCCTGGTACTATTTTATCTTGCTCTTTTACAGAAATATTTTGATTCTTTAACAGCTCTTCTACAGAATCCGCTGTCGTCCAGACTTTGTTTGGTTCTTTATCGTTAAATGAAATGGTTACCTGCTTAGCTGGTTCCCAGGCGATTTCTAAGTTGTTCTTAATCTTTGTATCTGCCTTAGGAGATAGAAAATCCTCTGCACGGACCTGTATCTCTAAATCTTCTAAAATATCATTTACAGTATCGGCATGTGTTTTAACGATTCTCTCTTCACCGTCTATCGATATGGCAACCGTTTTTTTGGTACCTTCGTATACCATAAACGATAGTGCGATTAAAAAGATGACAGCACCGAATGAAAGCAGTAAAAGTCTCCCTTTACTCATTTCGGAAAACAGGTTTTTCAAGTGGTTTGTCACGATGAAAAACGCCTCCTTCTCACGGAAGTGATTATATAGAGGTAACTATCAATTGTCAACCCTTAACCTCATTTCTGCGATTTAGAATCTATTATGCACGACTCACAGAAAAAAGGAAAGGAAGACTTATCGACATGGTTATCCTATGATTCAATGGAGACTTGTAGAACTTTAGAGAATAAGAAAAAGGTTGGACAAGCTTAAACAGAATTCGACAATAAGTGATGTCAGGATATGCCGAAAAGTTTCTTGGCATTTACAGTCGTCTGATTGGTTACTTCCTCATAGCTCAACCCCTTAAGGTTGGCGATTTCTTCTGCAACCAAGGTTACATATGAGGGTTCATTCCGCTTCCCTCTATTTGGATGCGGGGCCAAGTAAGGACAGTCTGTTTCAATTAAAAGTTTATCTAATGGTATAGCCTCTGCAACTTCCTTTGGCTTTTTAGCATTCTTAAATGTAACAGGCCCGCCAAGAGAAATATAGAAATTCATATCCACACATTGTTTTGCAATTTCGACACTACCACTAAAACAATGCATGATTCCTCCTACTTCTTCTGCACCCTCTTCTCTCAAAATAGCTACAATATCCTCAGTAGCCTCTCTATTATGAATGATAATAGGGAGCTTTACCTTTTTTGCAAGTTGAATTTGTTTTCTAAACACTTCTTTCTGTACATCTTTCGGAGATTTATCCCAGTGATAGTCTAATCCCATTTCTCCCAAAGCTACGACTTTTGGATGCTTTGAAAGTTCTTCTAAATACTGTAAATCTTCCTCAACCATATCGATAGCATCAACAGGATGCCACCCTACACTTGCATATAAAAAATCATATGTCTCCACTAATTCTATGGCTCTTTTTATAGTTGGTCGATCAAACCCGACCACCACCATGTTCTGCACACCCTGTTCAAGAGCTCTTTTAATAACTACCTCTAAATCGTCTTCGAATTGTTTATCATTCAAATGAACGTGTGTATCAAATAACATTTTATCTCTCCTTTTAAAGTAGCAGCTTCCTTATTTCCTTCATAGGGGTAAATATTTACTTTTTTTGAAATGGTCAGAATACATATACCGCATACTGTTATCTTAAAAAAACTTTATTATTGTTTTTGTATAATATTTTCCATTAGTGTTACAAATTTTAATGTTGAAGTTTTAAATATAAATTAGATCTACCAAGACTAGATTTAATAGTAGTGGAAGCCATGAAATAAAAAACATAGGATTGTAACACGCAAAGTTCCACGTGAAACATTCCTATGTTTTACCAATATAGTAAAATTTATTTTACTTGAGCACCAATTTCTAATTCATCACCAACGGTTGCTAAAGAAAGAACACCATCTTTTTTACCCGCCAATATCATACCTTCTGATAATTCTCCGCGAAGCTTTACTGGCTTTAGATTTGTAACACAGATTACTTTTCTGCCAATTAACTCTTCTGGTTTATAATGTTCTGCAATTCCTGAAACTACTTGTCGTTTTTCATATCCTAAATCTAATTGTAGTTTTAATAATTTATCCGCCTTTTTAACAGGTTCACAATGAACGACTTTTGCAACTCTTAAATCCACCTTCATGAAATCATCAATTGTAATCTCATCTGTTTCAGGCTTTTCTTCAATGGAAGCTTTTGATTCTTCTTTAACGCCACCGGACATTTGATCTTTAATATATTGAACCTCTTCTTCCACTTCTAGGCGTGGGAACAATGGTTTCCCTTTATTAACCTTTGTTCCTGCAGGAATACGGCCAAATTCTGTCAAGCTATCCCATGATTTTAATGCTAAATCTGTAATTTGAAGTTGATCAAAAATCCCACTAGGAGTCTTCGTTAAGAATGGTTGTAAAAGCACAGCAATCCTTCTTAAAGATTCCGCTAAATGAACCATTACACTACCCAGTTCATCCTTCTTCGCCTCATCTTTTGCTAACACCCATGGCTGCGTTTCATCAATAAACTTGTTTGTACGACTTACTAACTGCCATAAAGAGGCTAGGGCAACTGAAAACTCCATATTTTCCATTGCTTCTTCATACTTTTGAACGGTTTCTTCATTCATCTTAAGTAAGCCCTGTTCAAATGAGTTGTTAGAACCCTTGTAGGTCGGGATTTCTCCATCAAAGTATTTATCAATCATAGCTACAGTACGATTCAGGAGGTTACCTAAGTCATTTGCTAAATCAAAGTTAATTCTTTCTACAAACCCTTCCGGTGTGAATACCCCATCTGAACCAAATGGAACTTCACGCAATAAATAGTAACGTAATTCATCTAATCCGTATCGATCAATTAACGTAACCGGATCCACTACATTACCTTTTGATTTAGACATTTTACCGTCTTTCATTAGTAACCAGCCATGACCAAACACTTTCTTAGGAAGAGGAAGATCAAGTGCCATTAACATAATCGGCCAGTAAATCGTATGGAATCTTATTATTTCCTTTCCGACAAGATGAACATCAGCAGGCCAATATTTCTGATACTTCTGATCATCTTCACTTCCATAGCCTAATGCTGTTATATAGTTTGAAAGAGCATCAATCCAAACATAAATAACATGTTTTGGATCACCTGGGACTTTAACTCCCCAATCAAATGTTGTTCTAGATACAGCTAAGTCTTCAAGACCAGGCTTGATAAAGTTATTCAACATTTCATTTTTACGTGATTCTGGTTGGATAAACTCGGGGTGATCTTCGTAATACTGAACAAGTCTATCTACATACTTACTCATCTTAAAAAAGTAAGATTCCTCTTTAACTTTTTCTACCTCACGGCTACAGTCTGGACATTTCCCCTCATTTAATTGACGCTCTGTAAAGAAGGATTCACAAGGTGTACAGTACCAGCCTTCGTATTGATCTAGATAAATATCCCCCTGCTCAACAAGTCTTGCAAAAATCTTTTCGACAGCATCCTTGTGCCTTTTCTCTGTTGTACGAATAAAATCATCATATGAAATGTCTAACTTATCCCATAATGTCTTAATACCAGACACAATATTATCAACGTATGCTTGAGGAGTTACGTTCTCTTCCTCTGCTTTTCTTTGAATTTTTTGTCCGTGTTCATCCGTTCCGGTTAAATACATGACATTAAACCCTCTCAGGCGCTTATAACGTGCCATCGCATCTCCTGCAACCGTTGTATAGGCATGCCCAATGTGAAGATTACCACTTGGGTAATAAATAGGTGTAGTTATATAAAACGTTTTTTCTGATTGTCCCATCTAAATTGCCTCCTAAATTCTATCAATTGAAATATGTAAATTATAACTCTTGCAATTTACATGCATAGAGCAGTGCTAACCGTAACATCTCACACTTCTATTTTAACGTATACCTATATAATTGTAACCTTTTCAGGATGGTCTCTATTCCTTTTTCTTGCAAAATATACATGAAAGAAGGCATTAAATCAAGAGTTCTACTATTCATGTCGAATGTGGTGAATTTTGTCGAATTATCTTCACGAGGAGGGGTTTCATATATTTTCCCCAAAGTTCCCTTAAACCCTGTCCTATAAGGTTCATAGTTATTCTTTTTAAAAATTGGTCTGGCCAATAAAATAAAATTATTGACGGATTTGGGAATGGCTGGTATTATAAATACATGAAATTTGTCGAATAATGGCGAAATTGATAAAAAAAAGATAGATATAAAATGAGAGGAGATTTTCAAAATGAAATCAACTGGTATTGTCCGTAAGGTAGACGAATTAGGTCGTGTGGTTATTCCTATCGAGCTACGTAGAACATTAGGTATTGCTGAAAAAGACGCTTTAGAAATCTATGTAGATGATGACAAGATTATCTTAAAGAAATATAAGCCTAATATGACTTGTCAAATCACAGGTGAGGTTTCCGATGATAACATTGCTCTTGCCGGAGGAAAGCTTGTCCTAAGTCGCGAAGGTGCAGAAATGCTTATTAACGAAATCCAAAGCCACCTAACAGTTGCAAAATAAGTTTTACATATAAGAAAAGCTTCTTTCCCATAGAAAGAAGCTTTTTTCTTTCACTATATAGTTCGTTTGCTAGTTTCCTTTTATGTCTCTTGTACATGAAAAGTTTGATAAACATCCCTCTTAGGCATGGAACGATCAATAGCTGTCTGTTTAATGGCTTCCTTTGATGAAAGTCCCTTTTCTTCTATATAAAAGTTTACATGCTCAACAACCGATAACGATCCCCACCAAAGGTCTTCCAATTCGGATATTTCTTCTGTAGACCCTTCAACAATTAAACATATTTCACCTTTTAGTGGCTCTTCCTGTAAAAGTGTTACAAGCTCCTCGAGTGTTCCATGCAAATATTCTTCATGGACTTTTGTTAACTCTCTGCAAATGGTCGCCTTTCGAATACCGAATGTTGTTAATAAATCTTCAAGAGTTTGTTTAATTCGGTGAGGGGCTTCATAAAAAATTAGAGTTTCTTGCTTTCCTCGTAATCCCTCTAACTCCCTCTTTCTATCTTTCTTATTCCTGTTTAAAAATCCATGGAAGTAAAAGGGTTGTGGCATAATTCCCGAAGCAATCAGTGCGGTAATACCAGCATTTGCTCCCGGTAAAGCAATAACTGGTATACGCTCTTCCTTACACTTTGCGACGAGTTCCCATCCAGGATCAGAAATAGCTGGTAATCCAGCATCGGAAACCAGCGCAACCTTCTTGCCTTCTAAAATAGAAGCGATTAGTTTTTCACCACTCGTTTCCTTATTATGTTCGTGATAACTAACTAATGAAGTTTGTATCTCAAAGTGATTACATAGTTTTATCGTATTTCGAGTATCCTCCGCAGCAATTAGGTCTGCTTCCTTCAGAACTTCAATCGCCCGAAAGGTCATGTCTTTTAGATTCCCAATTGGTGTAGGGACGAGATAAAGCGCCCCTCTATCTTCCTGTTTATAGCTTTTTTGCTTCCACATGTTGCTGCCCCACCTTATTATGAAGGTATTGTTCTTTCTGCTTCCTGGTTAATTGCTTAAATGCATATTCCTCTTGTAGTGCTTCTCTTTTTGATTGAAAACTTTCATAATAAATACATGTAACCGGTAAGCGTGGCCTTGTATATTTGGCCCCTTTTCCACTATTGTGAGTAAGCACCCTTTTCCCCACATCTGTAGAGTAACCTGCATAAAACGTTCCATCAGCACATTCCAAAACATACATAAAATGATTGTTACGATCCATCATTACCTCCACCACCATTTTTCCCGTACAATAATTCTCCAACCTGTTCAGAGTATTGATTGTCATCCTTATATATGAAGAGAGGTGGAAGTACTTTTAAGTCTGGATTCCCATCTTTTACTCCTTCAATCAAGATTATGTTAGCTTCTTTACCCGGTTTAGGATACACAAACTGAAGCCGTTTGGGTTCTAATCTATATTCTCTCATCAATGTAAACAAATCCATTAAGCGCCCTGGTCGGTGAACGATTGATACTTTTGCTCCTGATTTAGCCAATTTTGAACAAGCAGCAATTACATCTTCTAGAGTACACGCAATTTCATGGCGAGCAAGAGCATAGTGTTCATTTCGATTTTGAATCTCTTTTGAAGGTGTTTGAAAATAAGGCGGATTACAAGTAATGGCGTCAAACTGCCCCTGCCCCAGATGTTTTGGCATCTCTTTTAAATCACCATGTATCATCTCAATCTGATTTTCTAGATGGTTGTAAGCAACACTTCTAACGGCCATATTATGAAGTTTCCCTTGTAACTCTACTCCTATAATAGGAGCTTTCGTACGTCCCGAGAGAAGAAGTGGAATAACACCGTTTCCACTGCATAAGTCCAGGATTTTTCCTTTACGGATAGGAACATAGGCAAAGTTTGCTAGTAAAACAGCATCAATAGAAAAGGAAAAAACAGATGAGCTTTGGATAATCCTTAGACCTTCCGCATATAAAAAATCTAATCTTTCATCCCCAGTTAACCAATCCATAAATAAACCTTCCATTCTGTTACAATCTTAGAAAAAGAGCCTTCCTTAACTACGGAAGACTCTCATCCAATTACTTTTTATTGAGAAAAGATAAACAAAAAAGGCAATCTCCCTCTTTACGAGGGCTTCCAAAATGTAGATTGCAAATGTGAAAGCCTTCTTGATATAGTCTCGCCAGGTTATCGTACCCTTCGCCCACATCAACCGTACGGCTATCATCATCTGATGAATGACCTTCGCTCGTCTTTTGACCATTAGACGATGATGTTTGTTCTAACCTTTTTCGAAGGTGTTCATTTTCAATCTGTAACGTATTGTTCTCCTCTAAAATTTCTGCTAAATGCTGCTTCATTTCCCCAAGTTGTGTATACAAATGACCAATTTGTTGCTCTAAATTACTTAATGCATCAAATATTTCTTTTTTTTCCAAAGCCTATCCACCTCAAATTTGCGGATTAGTAGGAAACAGCATCCTGATTTCTGATTTCATCTAACGTATATTCTAGAACTCTTTCCTGCTCAGGGATTTCAACCTGTAATACTCTCTCTAGTATATTCAGTCCCACAATTTTCCCTTCTCCTAATGGAGTTTGAACTAATTCCCCTACATCTGGCAATTCATTTCTTGCTAACTCGTATTCATCATTTTCATACTTTAAACAACACATTAAACGACCACATAGACCAGATATCTTTGTAGGGTTTAAAGAAAGATTTTGATCCTTAGCCATTTTTATAGAGACAGGCTCGAAATCACCTAAGAATGTAGAACAACAAAGCATCCTTCCACATGGGCCAATTCCACCTAGCATTTTGGCCTCATCTCTTACACCGATTTGGCGAAGTTCAATTCTAGTCCGAAATATAGAAGCTAAATCCTTCACTAATTCTCTAAAATCAACACGTCCGTCTGCTGTAAAATAGAATATCACTTTATTCCGGTCAAATGTATATTCAACATCAACTAATTTCATATCTAGTCCATGTTCTTCTACTTTTTCACAACAAACATCATATGCCTCTTTTGCTGCATCTTTATTTTCCTCAACGATCATTCGATCCTTTTGATCTGCAATGCGTAAGACCTTTTTTAAAGGTAAAACCACATCATGCTCGTCCACTTCTTTCGGTCCGATAACGATTCGTCCGTATTCAACTCCTCGTACGGTCTCGACAATCACAAAATCGTCTTTTTGAAGCAAAAGATCACCAGGATCGAAATAATATATTTTACCAGCTTTCTTAAAACGAACGCCAACAACTTTAAACAACTGACGATCCCTCCTGCAAGTTCAGTACCATTTGTTCCATAAGGAGCTGGTTATTAGTATGGGCATCAAGCATACGCTTGGTGTGTAAAATGGTCTCTATTGATAAAAGAATCGTTTTCTGAGATAAATGTAAGGCTGACTGCTCTAATTCTTTCAAAAATCCTGGAAATGTAAGCCTTTCCCTTTTATCCATTTGTATAGATAATACGTCTCTATATATAAATAAGAACATATCTAGCCCTATATGAATCTGATCCCGATCTTGAAAATGCTTGTACCATTCTTGTTGAAGCCATAAAAGTGCTTCTCCTTCACTTTTTTGTATGGCTTCATATAATTTTAACACTTTTTTTCGTGCTTGTGCAAACCACTCATCATTTAGTAACAATAGAGCTTCATCTACATTTTGTGTTAACTGTGAAAGAAGCGTAGCCATATCTTGTGGTACACCTGATTCTACGAGTTGTTGAATTAACAGATTAGTAGATAAAGGACGAAATGAGATGATTTGACAGCGGGAAAGAATGGTACTTAGCATCTTTTGAACTTGTTCTGTGATCAAAATTGCTATCGTTTGTTGATGAGGTTCCTCAAGGAATTTTAGTAAACTGTTCGCAGCATTGGTCGTCATCCGGTCAGCATGGACAATCGTATAAAATTTCTTTGAAGATTCCATTCCCGACTTGGAGAATTCCTCCTGCAAGGCTTGTATTTGACCTTTTTTTATGGATTGACCATCTGGTTCAATCAGATGAACATCTGGATGATTTCCACTTTCAATCCTTTTACAATGGTGGCATTCACCACAAGGCATGTAATCATCAATAAGCTGATGGCAGAAGAAACTTTGTGCTAATAGTCGACTGGCTTCTAATTTACCAGTCCCTTTCGTACCTTCAAATAAATAAGCATGTGCTAATCGATCCCTGATTATAGCTTGTCGCAACATCTTTTCAGCTGTCGGTTGTTTCGTCTGTAAATGTGTCCATTTTTGAGTCAAGGGATCACCCCTTATGTGTATAGGTTAATCAATAACCCTTTTATTTCTCCGATCTCTTCCAGTAGTTGCAAGGAATCCTTTTCACTACTTCTTAACTCCTCAGTTAGATCAACTAATTTTTCATCGATTGTTTCAACAAGCCTTAACGTACGATTTTCGCCAAATCCACTCCAGCTTTTTGATTGTTTTAAACTTAAGCCATAATCAATGGCTTCTTTAACAAACCGTTTAACGAGGGTTTTGAATTTAGCTAAATCCTGAAAATGCCGAGAACGAACGAGTCGTTGGCCTGCTTGGTCGATTGAATTTAGCAACTTACCTAATTCCTCATTTTTCATTCTGTTGCCTTGTTTCTCAACAATCGAATGAAAAGAAGGACTGTTTAAATTAGCATGCTTGGAATCTTGACGAAGAGAATCTATTCCCACTCGTACCTCTTGTTGAATTTTCATATATTTCACATCCGTTTAGAAATGCATAAATTGTTCTACTGGTAATACAAATACGGTAGCCCCTCCAACTTCTACTTCTACTGGATAGGGTACATACGAATCTGCATTTCCACCCATTGGAGAAACTGGAGCAACCATTTGCTCTCTTGATTTACAATTGTCCCTAATGATATCTAACGCTTTTTGAACCCGTATATCTTCCGTCCCAATCATAAAAGTTGTATTCCCCGATTTTAAGAAACCACCCGTTGAGGCTAACTTTGTTGCTCTGAAATTGTGCTCCACCAGAGCATTTAATAAACGATTACTATCTTGGTCTTGAATTACAGCTAAGATTAGCTTCATGAAACTTTTCCTCCGTTTCTCTCTTTATCTGTATTATACCAATATATTATTGAAACGAAACATTGGTGAAAAGTCACTGTTGTAATATTTCAACCCACACACAAGCTGTCTTCATGTGGTTTATTCTAAAGGGTAATCGTACTATTATGATTCGAGCAAACCACTATTAAATCCTCTTTTTAAAAGCTGTTTTCTGATTGTTTCTTGCTTTTATACCATCAGCTACTATGAACGATTAGACCAAGAATGCAAAATTTTGGCCATTTTTTCTTCAATAGACTTATAAACTTCTTCAATGGACTGTTCTGCATTCATGTTGATAATTCGGTCAGGGAATTGACCAGCCACTAACAGATAGCCTTCTCTGACTCGCTTGTGAAAATCCATTGTTTCTAAATCAAGGCGATTAACTTCTCTACCTTTATGTTTTTCGATTCTTTCCATACCGACTTCCGGGCGAATATCAAAATAAAAAGTAGCATCAGGCATTAGATTTTCAATAGCAAATTGGTTAATTTCTAATACTTCTTGAATACCAATTCCTCTAGCATATCCTTGATAGACAAGGGATGCATCAATAAAACGGTCACAGAGAACAATTTTCCCCGCATCTAATGCTGGAATGACCTTTTCAACAAGATGCTGTCTTCTCGCTGCAGCATATAATAATGCTTCTGTTTTCGAATCCATTTCTGTATGTTCAGGGTTTAAAATAACCTCTCTAATTTTTTCAGCTATCTTAATACCACCAGGTTCCCTAGTTGTAACAATTGAATATTGGTCTTGAAAGTGCTCTGCGACCATTTTTAAAATCGTTGTTTTCCCAGCCCCTTCTGGACCTTCAAACGTAATAAATAAACCTTTAGCCACTGTAAGTCTCTCCTCACGCTAACACAAGAATGTACTGGTCCAAATCCCAGCCATCCCCTTGCACATGTATGTTATTTTTGCTGATTTCATGTAGGTATTGAATATGGTGTTGTTGAATGACCTCTCCTGGCATTAACAATGGAATTCCTGGCGGATATGGAATAATCATACCACCCGATACATGGCCAACTGCACTAGACAGCGACAGCCATTTCTTCTTGGTTTGTTTCACTTGATAAAGCGGAATCTCAGGTATATGAACCTTCGATTGGCCAAAGTCTCTATAATTCTTCATTTCTTCTTTTAATCGTTTAGTAAAATCATACGGGAGATTTTGTAGTGCTTCCTTAAGAACCTTTAAGTAACCAGTAGCCTGTTGTTCATGTTTCACTTTAAATAAAGGGAAAATAAGAAGAACATACCTAGGGTCTGAAAACTCAGGGAAAATCCCTTTGCCTTCTAAGTACCTTTGCAGAGTCTGACCATTTTCTCCACTAGACATCCGTATTGTTATCTTTAGTGGGTCATCATTTGAACGATCAATACATTCGATTGCTTGAATGCTATGTAAACAAGAGACAATTTCCTGACGATACTGTTGCCAAAAAACATAATCTTCATCTGAAAATGTCCCCAAATAGGAACGAGCATAATCTAATGATGCCATGATTAGATACGAAGGACTACTAGTCTGTAATATTGCTAAAGCTTCCCTAATCGTATGAGCATCGACTAATCCCTCTCTTATATGCAAGAAGGCTCCCATCGTTAAAGTCGGTAGCGTCTTATGAGCCGACTGGACAACAACATCAGCTCCTAGTTCAAAAGAAGAATGTGGAAATGGGCCTTTCCCAATAAAATGGGCCCCATGTGCCTCATCCACTAAAACAGGAAGGTCAACAGAATGGGCGAACTGTATTACTTCCTGAATCGGGTCAACCATTCCATAATAATTGGGATAGGTTAAAATAATTGCTTTAGCATGAGGATGCAGAGTCACTGCTTCTTTTACTGTATTAACAGCTACCCCTTTTGCTATTCCAGTTTCATAGTCATATTCAGGCTCCATAAAAACGGGCACTACCTTTGCAAGTATAAGTCCATGAATAATCGACTTATGGCAATTCCGCTGGACTAGTACTGTATCTCCCTCAGTACACGTCCCATATATCATAGAGAGATTACCAACGGTAGATCCCCCTACTAAAAATAAACTCTGATCACTGCGATATAAGCTTGTTAAAAGCTGTTGAGCCTCCATTATGATGCCTGTGGGATGATATAAGTCATCCATACCAGATATCTCAGTAATATCTGCAGCCAATATATTAGATTGTCCTTGAAACAACAAACCATTCTTATGACCTGGCACATGGAATGATGTTGAATTTAATTGGATGTGTTTATGAAGGGCTTTATATAGAGGCATACGCTCCTGAATATCCATGAGGAAGCTAGCTCCTTTTTCTTTCAAATAAATTAATTGTATCAACGATTGAAACAGGAAACAAGCCGATTCAAGAAACGAATAGAGATTATAAAGAAAACTTGCCGATTGGCGAGCCTTTAGGCGGTGATTAGGTGTAGTTTCCCTTATACTTCAATCCTAAAAATCTTGACCACGTCGATTATACATCTGTGCTAAAATTTTATACTTTCTTAATGTGAAAAAAATAAGCCAAGGTATCCCTATATAAAAAGGGCTCCTCGACTCCTAAATACTCTAAATTAAGAAAAGATTTGTACACTCTTAATCTTTCTTAACTTTTCAATAAAATATCGGTATAACGGCTCTGACGGTTCAACAGATAGCATTGTCTTTTCACATTCTACACAAAGAAAAGATGTATTAAGGTGAATCCCCAATTCTTTCTCCTCTTCACAGACGATACACAATTCTTTGTACTCTCCTGACTTTTGAATTGCGGTCATCAATCTCCACCTCCATACTGTTAGGATGGACAATTTTATCTAGTACTATTCAAAATTTGCATTGTTTTCCGAATTGTTTTATCACATTACTATACCATATGGGCAATAGCCCGGTTATGTGTATGTCCGTTTAAAGGACATACACAAGAGTTTTCACATTTTGTTGGGATTCGGAACTTAGGCTACTCTTTTCGGAACTCAGGCTACGGGTGTACTCCATTCGTACATCCGTAGCTCTTCTTTAGCCGGATCTTAATAAATAAAGTACTTGGTAACCGACTTTTATTTAAATTTTAATCAAGAGCCGGTTATCTTTTCGGCGGCTATCGGAAAAGTTTAGCCTACTATCAGAAATAATACATGCTCTATCAGAAAAGTTCTCCTACATGTCCCTATCAACCATACAAAAAAGCAACCTAATCATTAGGTTGCTTCACTTTACCTGGCAACGTCCTACTCTCACAGGGGGACAGCCCCCAACTACCATCGGCGCTGAGAAGCTTAACTTCCGTGTTCGGGATGGGAA